>NZ_AXBV01000058.1:0-60801 GCF_000475255.1 Marinobacter sp. ES-1 | reverse complement strand
TACTTTATTTCGAATTAGTAATTGGAGGGAGAGGTAATCGGTTTACGCGGCCCTGAAAAAGGTCCGCTTTGTGGTCGATTTGAATGTCCGCTTTGCGACCGATGGGTACGATTGGTTAGCTGGTTGATCTTCCATCCTGAGGATGATCGTAACCAGGAATTGTCGCCCGAAGGAGCTTTCAGAGCTTTGAATGACGGGACTGTAGTGAGATTTCGGCCTATTTACGCTGAACGTGTCAGATTGCGACCAATGTAAGGCGTCTGTATCATTGTCGGTCAAAATCTGCGCCGCTTGTTGTTAAAAGAAAAGCAGATCAGTAATGTTCTGATCTGCTTTTCTTTTTTTAATTCCGGGTGCGGAGTTCCCTGATATTTGCGGCGGTTTCAAGTATTCCGTCCTACCAAGCAACCGGAGCTTTTGATGTCTGGCCTGTACAAGCTTTTCCGCCCCCTTATTCAACTTGGCCTGATTCCGCAGATCACGCTAGGCATTATTGCCGGTGTCTTGCTGGCCGCGGTGTCGCCTGAAACGGCTAAATCCTTCTCGATTCTGGGCCAGCTGTTCATCTCCGCCCTTAAAGCCGTCGCACCCATCCTGGTGTTTGTGTTGGTTGCCGCAGCGATTGCCGCACACCAGAAAGGCCAGCCCACGCACATTCGCGGCGTCCTTGTGTTGTATGTGGTTGGCACCTTGATCGCAGCGCTGGTGGCGGTGGTGGCCAGCTTTGTTTTCCCCACCGAACTTACGCTGGATATGCCGGAGGTGAGCGGCAATCCGCCCGAGAGCATCATCCAGATCCTCCGGGACTTGTTGCTGAGCATGGTCGCCAACCCGGTTACCGCGCTGATGGAGGGCAACTTCATTGCCATTCTGGCCTGGGCGGTTGGCCTCGGGATGATGCTGCGCCACGCAAGTGATGCCACCGGCAAGGTACTGAATGACGTATCTGATGCGGTTTCAGGCATTGTTCATATTGTTATCCGCTTTGCGCCCCTTGGTATTCTGGGGCTGGTAGCTAACACCCTGGCAGAGGCCGGTATTGGCGCCTTACTGGAATACGGCCGGCTGCTGGGTGTTATTGTGGGTTGCATGCTGTTCGTGGCGCTGGTGACCAATCCGCTGATTGTGTTCCTGAAAACCCGCCAGAATCCGTTTCCCCTGGTATTTGCCTGCCTTCGGGGCAGCGCCATTACCGCATTCTTCACCCGTAGTTCCGCCGCCAACATTCCGGTAAACCTGGAGCTTTGTGAGCGCCTGGAGCTGGACCCGGACACCTACACCATCTCCATCCCTTTGGGTGCCACCATCAATATGGCTGGCGCTGCCATCACCATTTCTGTGATTACCCTGGCTGCAGCCAACACCCTGGGTATACCGGTTGATTTCGGTACCGCGTTGCTGCTTTGTGTGGTGTCTGCGCTGGCGGCCTGCGGGGTCTCCGGTGTGGCGGGTGGTTCGCTGCTGTTGATTCCGTTGGCCACCAGCCTGTTCGGTATCTCCACTGATATCGCCATGCAGGTGGTTGCCATCGGATTTGTGATCAGTGTGGTGCAGGATTCCACAGAAACGGCCCTGAACTCTTCTACGGATGTACTGTTTACCGCAGCCGCCTGCCGCGCGGCCGAGCGCAAAGAGGGGTAACAGGGCGATGTCTCGAAACCTGATTTTTATCGGCATGCCCGGAAGCGGAAAAAGTACCGTGGGCGTGCTGGCGGCAAAACGGCTTGGTATGGGTTTTGTGGATACCGATCTTCTGATACAGGAAGAGACGGGCCGCACTTTACAAGATATTGTCGACCAGGACGGTTACCAGGCCCTGCGCCATATTGAAGAGCAGGTGCTGCTGAAGCTGTCCGTGGAAAACCAGGTTATCAGCACCGGCGGTAGCGCTGTTTACAGTGATGCCGCCATGCGCCACCTGAAAGCCAATGGCACCGTGGTTTTTCTGGATATTCCGCTGGATGTGGTTATGCAGAGAATCGGTGACTACAGCCTGCGCGGAATTTCCCGCCGGCCGGACCAGTCCCTTTCCGAGTTGTTCGACGAGCGTTTTGCGCTCTATTCCCGCTATGCAGATATCACAGTGAAGGGCGAAGACCTTACCCAGGACCAGGTTTGTGAAGCGGTGGTCAAAGCATCGGATCCGAAATCGGGAACCTGAGGGTAAAGGTTGTGCCTTCATCGGGGAGGGAGTCTACCTTGATCTCGCCCCGGTGCTTCTCCACCACGGTTTTCACAAACGACAATCCCAGGCCGGCGCCCAGGGTGCCGGCCAGCTCGCTGCGCTTTTGCCGGTGGTAGCGGTCGAACAGGTAGGGCAGTTCATCGGTGTCGATGCCGCAGCCTTCGTCGGCGATGGCCAGGCAGGCCAGGTGGGCAGCGCGATACACGTGGATGCTCACGGTGGCGTCTTCCGGGCTGTACTGCACGGCGTTGGTCAGCAGGTTGATGACCGCCCGCTCCAGCAACTCCGCATTGCCTCGCATCCACAGGTCTTCGGTGCCGATCAGTTGCAGTGAAATGTTCTTGCGCTGGGCCTGCTCATACACGCTGTCCCGGGCGTTTTCGACAATGGCCAGCAGTTCGCACTCGTAGAAGCGCGGTTCGGTCAGCTGCTCGGCCCGGGCCAGTTGCACGAATTCTTCCGCCAGGTTGTAACTGCGCCTTGCCAGCATCCGCAGCTGGTCCAGGTGCAGTTCGTCTATGCTGGCCGGGTCCCGCTTCAACTGCTCAATCAGGGCCAGCTGAGAAACCAGCGGCGAGCGCACATCGTGTGAGATGAAGTCGATGGCCTCCCGGTGCTGCCGCTGTTGTTCCCGCAGTTCTGAAATGTCCGATATGTTGGCGATGATGCCGAACTGGCCGTGTTCGGGGAGCTCGAAAGGCGCAAAGTGAACAAGGAAGTCCTTGCCGTGTACAGTCAGGTCCAGTGTGCGGCTTTCTTTCAGGGTCAGGGTTTCGGAAATCACTTCGTGCCAGGGCGGCGTATCCTTCGGGTCGTGGCCTTCCAGCAGGCTGGTCAGGGGCATGCCGGTGATGCTGGGCATGGGCTCCCGGAACCAGTCTTCGATGTGCTGGTTGGCAAACCGGATAACCCCCAGTTCGTCGGTTACGATAATGCCGTCCGGCATGTGTTCGAAGCTGTTGCTGATAAAAGCCTGCATCTGGGCCAGGCGTTCGCTGGCCAGGATCACCTTGCGCAAGCGCGGCGAGTGGCCGAGCCCGGGGCTGAGGGGGCCGGTAGCGGGTTGCGAGTCCAGTTCCAGTTTGTGCAGGAAGTGCTGTATCACTTCCCGGCTGAGGTCGTTGCGCAGGGTGAGCCCGATGACGTAACTGGTTTCGCCCCGGGTCAGCCGGATCCAGCTTTGCTGCTGCTGGTGCTGCCACTCACCGGGTTCCGGCAGTGGCGGGGCCTCGGCAAGGCTCATGCCATGGTTTTCGAGTAAGTCGCCGTCTTCTGCCAGCAACCAGCCTTCCGGGCGCAGCAGGGCCCGGAAATGTTCCAGTAAGCGATGGGGCTGTCTTTTCGACGGTTCCGGCAGTGACAAGGTCTGCGTTCTGACCATTTTGTCGAGCTGCCGGTTCAGCAGCCGGTTGGTTACAGCCAGTTGCACCGCCGCGGCTACCGGCAAGGCGATCAGCGGTATCGCCAGCAGGTTGGTAGGTGAAAGCTGGAAGCCGAATACGAGCAGCGTCAGAACGTAGCTGCCAGCAAGCACCCCGAAGACCAGCAGGCCAAGGCCCCATGGTGAGAGCTTCCGATCAAGCAACGGCTTCGAGCCTGTAACCGCGCTGGTAGATGGTTTTGATGCGGAATCCGTTTTCAGGATTCAGCCCCAGCCGTCTTCTCAGTCGGCTCATGTGGGTATCGACCGTGCGGGTGTTGATGTCCTTGGTCAGCCCCCATACCCGTTCCAGCAACATTTCACGGGTGAGCAAGCGACCCTGGTTCTGGAACAGGAACAGGGTCAGGTCGAAGTCTTTGTCGGTCAGGCTTAGTGGCTCACCGTGCAGGCTGATGCTGCGCTGCTGGGTGTTCACTTCGAACGGGCCGTATACCAGAACCTCTTTCTCGCTGTCCGGGTTACTGCGGCGGGCCAGGGCATTGATGCGGGCCAGCAATTCGGCAGCCCGCGCCGGTTTGGCCAGGTAGTCGTCGGCGCCGGCATCCAGGGCGCGTACTATGTCTGATTCGCTGTCCCGCTGGGTCAGGAAAATGGCCGGGATAGGCCAGTTCAGGTGCGCCCGCACGTTCTCCAGAACGTCGATGCCGGTCATGTCCGGGATTTGCCAGTCGAGGATCATAAGGTCGTAACTGCGGTGCAGAACCGCGCCCAGAAAGGCCTGGCCGGTGGGAAAGCTGTCACAATGATGGCCTTTCTCGGAGACGATGGTCTGTATCCTCTGGGCCTGTTCGTGCTCATCTTCAAGAAGCGCAATGCGCATCAGGCGTTTCCTTCGTTAATAGGGCTATCTGCAATATCCGGCCATTATTCCAGAAATTCAATGTTCGATCAGCCCTGCAGGCGCTATTTCCTTGATGTAAGCGCCGGTTTTCCATTGTCGTCGTCCACCGTTTGCCGGCAGCCGGGAAAGTTGCTGCAACCCCAGAACCAGCCTTTCTTGCTGTGCCGGCGCACCAGGGGTGAAAAACAGTGCGGGCAGGGTACCGGTTTCTGGCTGGTGCCGTCTTTCGGCTGGCTGTCTTCCAGCGGCCGGGTGCCCTTGCAATCCGGGTAGCGGGTGCAGGCATAGAAACGCCCGAACTTGCCGTCCCGCTCGACCATCGGTGCCCGGCATTTGGGGCAGTGGATGGCTTCGTTGCCGGCAACGCTGTCGTCGTTGGCTGGCTTCGGGCGCCGGTTTATAAAGCCGGTGATTTCTTCCTTAAGGCTTGCCAGGAATTTCCGGGGATCATCTTCGCCCCGGCGGATGCCTTCAAGGGTCGCCTCCCAGACAGCGGTGCGATCCGGAGTGCGGATGGAATCCGGCAGGGCGGCAATCAGCGCTTTGCCTTTGTCTGTGGCCTTAATGTAGCGCTTTTCCCGGAACAGATAGTCCCGTTTGAACAGGGTGTCGATAATCGCTGCCCGGGTGGCCTCGGTGCCCAGGCCATCGGTTTCCCGCAGGGTTTTTCTGAGCTCCGGGTCCGCCACGAAACGGGCGATGTTGGTCATGGCCGACAGTAGCGTGGCATCGGTGAAATGCTGGGGCGGCTGGGTGTTCTTTTCTTTTATGCCGGCGTTGGTGCACAGCACCGGTTCGCTTCGCTCCAGTCTTGGCAGCGGTGGTTTTTCCGGTTCGCTGTTACCTTCCCGAAGTTTCAGTTCCAGTGCTTTCCAGCCTGGTGTGAGAATGGCGGTTTCGGTCGCCCGGAACCTGTGTTCCAGAACCTTGACCGTCAGCCTGCCTTCCCGGTGTACGGCATCTGCCGCAAACTGCATCAGGTAGTAGCGGCTGATCAACCCGTAAATTTTCTGCTCGGCCGCGGTCAGCTTGCCGTTGGCAGATGGCCGCACGGTAGGAATGATGGCGTGGTGCGCGTCTACCTGCTTGTCGTTCCAGGCCGCAGAGCGGCGGCTGGTATCCAGTTCGCCAAACTGCGCTTCCAGGTCAGGCGATACCCGGCCGATGGCGCGGATAACCTGCTCACGCTGGTCATAGTGGCCTTCGGGCAGGTATCGGCAGTCGGAACGGGGGTAGGTGATCAGATGGTGCCGCTCGTACAGGTTCTGGGCGGTATCCAGCACATCCTTTGCCCCCATACGGAACAGGCGGCCAGCTTCGATCTGCAGTGCGGAGAGTGATAACGGCAGTGGCGGCGCTTCGGGCCGGTCGCGGAACCGGGATTCCACAATGGTGCCGGGGCGGCCGTTCACCTCGCCGGCTATCTGGTCTGCGATTTCCCGGCTCAGCAGGCGGTTTTCTTCGTCCAGGTGATCCTGGAACTGTTCGCCTGGCAGCCATCGTGCGGTGAAGGGGCGCGGATCGGCCTCCTCTTCGCGGGCCCGGAACTCGCCTTCAATGCGAAACCAGGGCTTTGGCTGGAAGTTTTCGATGGTATTGTCCCGCTCCACCACCAGCCCCAGCACCGGGGTTTGTACGCGGCCAACGGAGTACACGCCCTGTTCGCCTTGTTGTTGGTAGGTCAGGGTATAAAAGCGGGTCAGGTTGATGCCATACAGCCAATCCGCCCGCTGGCGGGCCAGCGCCGAGTGCGACAGCCGGCGGAATTCCCGGTTGTCTTTGGGGGCCTGGATGGCCCGGGCGACGGCGTTGGGGGTCAGGTCGTTGATCAGTATCCGTTGCACCGGGGCCTTGGTGCCCACATAACGGAGTACTTCATCCACCAGCAGCTGGCCCTCACGGTCCGGGTCGCCGGCGTGGGTAATGGTGTCGGCCTGGCGGATCAGGGATTCCAGTACCTTGAGCTGCTGGCGCACGCTGTCTTTCGGGGACAGCTGCCATGGCTCCGGAATCATGGGCAGGTCTTCCAACCGCCACTTTTTCCAGGCCGGGTTATAGCGGGCCGGTTCGGCCGGTTCCAGCAAGTGGCCGATGCACCAGCTCACTGTGGCGGCGTCTTTGCCCTGGCCGCAACGAATCCAGCCCTGACCTTTCTGGTGCGGGCCGGGCAGGGCGGCAGCAATGGCTCTTGCCAGGCTGGGTTTTTCGGCTATGTAAAGATGCATGGGGTCTTGGCGTTGCTGGATCGGTTCGGGAATGTGGCCCTTTGCCGGATTGCTGTCAAGGTTTCGGGGGTAAGGGCCAATGTGTAGTAGACTGACCACTCAGGGAATTGCGGGAGTTAAACGAAGATGAAAGTACAGAGTGCCATTGAAACCAAACTGGCAGATGCCTTTGAAGCCAGGTTGCTTCAGGTAGAGAACGAGAGCCACATGCACTCGGTGCCGCCGAATTCGGAAACCCACTTCAAGGTGACCCTGGTTTCACCGGATTTTGCCGGCCAGATGAAGGTTCGGCGGCACCAGGCGATCTACAAGGTACTGGCAGACGAACTGGCAGGCTCGGTGCACGCGTTGTCGCTGCACCTGTTTACGCCGGAAGAATGGCAGGCCAGTGGTCAGGCTACGCCGGATTCGCCGAATTGCATGGGTGGCTCGAAGGGTGATGCCTCCATGGCGGCCAAACTGGAACAGGGAGCAGGTTCATGAGTCAGTTTTTCCAGATTCACCCGGAAAATCCGCAGAAGCGGCTGATCAATCAGGCCGTGGAAATTCTGCGCAAGGGTGGCGTGATTGTGTATCCCACCGATTCCGGCTACGCACTGGGTTGCCATCTTGGCGACAAGCAGGCGGCCGATACCATCAAGCGTATCCGCAAGCTGGATGACAAGCACAACTTCACCCTGGTGTGCCGGGATTTGTCTGATATCGGCGTCTACGCCAAGGTCGACAACACCCAGTACCGGTTGCTGAAGACGTTCACTCCGGGGCCCTACACCTTCATCCTGGATGCCACCAGCGAAGTGCCTCGCCGCTTACTACACGCCAAGCGCCGTACCATTGGTGTGCGGGTGCCGGATAACGAGATTGTACGTGCGTTGCTGGGTGAGCTGGGCGAGCCGATCATGAGCAGCACCCTGATTTTGCCGGGGGAAAGCGAGCCGATGACCGACCCCTACGAAATCCGGGATACCCTGGAACACGAACTGGATTTGATCATCGACGGCGGCTTCTGCGGAATGGAAGCCACCACGGTGGTGAACTTCACCGGCGACGCTCCGGAAGTTACCCGGGTTGGCAAAGGTGATCCGGCGCCGTTTCAGGTCTAGGGCTGTTGGTTGCCGGGGCAGTCAGCCCCGGTGGTCAGACACAAAGGGATTGGTGGCTTTTTCGTGCCCGAAGGTAGACATGGGCCCGTGGCCACAGATGAAGGCCACATCATCGCCCAGCGGGAACAGTTTTTCCCGGATGGAATGAATCAGGGTGTTGTAGTCGCCCTTCGGGAAATCCGTTCGGCCAATGGAGCCGTTGAACAACACATCGCCCACCTGGGCCAGCTTTGAGGCGCGATGGAAGAACACCACATGGCCCGGTGTGTGGCCAGGTGTGTGCAGCACTTCCAGGGTTTCATTGCCCACCGTTACCGTGTCTCCGTCTTCCAGCCAGCGGTTGGGCGTGAACACTTCCGGTGCCGGAAACCCGAACATCTGCGCCTGCATGGCCAGGCCCTGAATCCAGAAATTATCTTCTTTGTGCGGTCCTTCAATCGGCAGCCCGGCGGATTTGGACAACTCCGCGGTACCACCGGCGTGGTCGATGTGGGCGTGGGTGAGCAGGATCTTCTCCAGGGTAACGCCTTCTTCCTGGGCCGCTGCCAGAATGCGATCCAGATCTCCGCCCGGGTCCACGACTGCTGCTTTGTTGGTTTCGGTACACCAGAGCAGGGTGCAGTTCTGTTCAAAGGGGGTGACGGGAATCACACGGTACTTCAGGGACATAATCTGCCTCGGGTTGTAAACTTTCCGGCAAGTTTACCAAGGCGGCAAGGGGCGAGCCATTGAACGACTACCTCAAGAGAATCCTTAAGGGCCAGGCGATCAACTACGAGGCCTTTCTTAAAAAGCTGCCGGAGGCACTGCGTCAGCGGCACCGGGAGCTTTTTTCGACCGAGAAAGCGGGGCCGAACCGCTGGCGGGTAACCGTTCTGGATGAAGCTGTATTCGAAACGCTTCGGGAACAGGCCGCAACTCCGGTGAGCAGGGTGGATGCAGCCAGGAAAGGAGATTCCCACCGCCATGGCACCGAGGTGAGTTTCCTGCTGGTTTACCATCACGCTCTGACAGGCAACCGGCCGGATTCAGTGGTGATTACCGGGGATTCGGTGGATATCGGCTTCAGGCCAGCGCCCCGGGTGCTGGTGGTGGAGAATGAGCGAAATTTCTATCACTACCGGCAGATGCTGGCCTTTGCCGGGGAGTGTCTGGGCCGGCCGGTGGATCTCACAAATTGCGATGTCGTGCTCGGTGGCGGAAACCGGATTACCCGCGCGGCGGATCTGGACTGGCTGAAACGGTACGATGAGGTGCTTTGCGCCTTCGATTACGATGCCGGCGGCCTGCAGATGTTTTCATCGGTGCAGGCCGCATTGGGCGACAAGGCCTGTTTTCTCCAGCCCGCTGAGTGGAAACCCTGGCTTGGCTGTTTCCGCAAACCCCCGGACGCCACCGAAAGGTTTACAAAGGCCATCATGCTGGCGGAAGATCTGGGGTTTGTGTCGCTGGCGCAGGCCTTCCGGGCCACCAGCAAATTCATGGAGCAGGAGATGATTCTGGATGAGTGATTCACAGGCGAGCGCGAGCACCTTTAACTTCGGCATTCGCCGCCTGGTGCTGGTGGATTCCGCTGGCTTCTGTTACGTGGAAATTCCGGTGGACAACCACGGCCTGATTCTGGGGCCGGGCAACCTGGGCAAGTCCAGCCTTTTGAACAGCCTGCGCCTGTTCCTGTTGCCGGAAAACAACTTCAAGAACAGCCGCAAGAAATTCGCGTTCCGCAACGCCAGCGCCGGCAGTTTCTACACCAACGAAGAAAGCTACCAGCACTATTTCCCCAGTCAGTTCAGTTTCCTGATCATGGAAGCGGAAAACCCGGCGGGCACACACTGCCAGGTTCTGTACCGGGACAACGCCAGCCAGCTCAGCTATGGCCGGGCTTTTGTGCCGGTGAGTTACGACCGGCTACGGCCGCTGTTCTGGAACGGTGATGATGAGGACGGCATCGGCCAGGCGGTGCCGGAGCTGTCATTCAGCCGGTTGTCGGAAGCCCTCAAGAGGCTCTCCAAAGACACGAAACTGGTCAGCGACCCTGCCAAACTCAAGTCCATGCTCTACAGCAGCGAGCTGATGAATGCCGATGCCGTGCGCTATTCCGTACTGCCCCTGGGCGAATCCGACGAGCGCCGGGTGCAATCCCTGCGCACCCTGATTCTGCTGCTGTTCGAAATGAAGGCTGACGACCAGGCCATGGCCAATGCGGTGGCGAGTATCATCGAGGCGGATAAGAAATTTGCCGACGACGCCTTTGATTTCAACATCGACGATTTCCTGAACCGCCACGACCAGCTCAAACAGCAGCAAAGCCAGCTCAATCGAATCGAAAAGGAGCGCCCCCGCTTTGAAAAGCTGAATCGCGACTACCAGGCCTATCAAACGTTATTGCGCAGTCAGCACGATTTTGCCGCATTCCGGGATGGCGTGGCGAATGCGCTGCAAGACATTGGTGCCAAACGCCGGGTAGCGCTGGAGGCGTATAACGAACAGAACGAAACCCTGCGCCATGTGCTGCAAACCCTGAAAAAGCTGGAACAGGAAGAAAGCGGACTGAAAGGCGAGATCCGCTCCGCTGACCGGCGAATCAAGCAGGCGGAACAGAACCAGAAAGACGGCGAGCTGCTGGTTGCCCAATACGGCGAGATGACCCTGCAGGAAATTGCGGACATCCAGAAGGAAGAGCTCGAAGGCAAGCGGGGCCACCTGGCCGCCCTGAAAAGTGCTGCCCAGGCCGAGATTCGCCTGGAACAGATCCAGCGCAAGAAGCTGGAGCTGGAACGCCAGCTGGAAAGCCTGAAAGACCGGGAAAGCAAACAGCAGTGGCAGTTGCAGAACCAGCTGGACGAAGCCACTGCCGCGCCGCTGCGGGCAGTCGACCCCCGCCTGATGATGGCCAGCCCCGGCCAGGACCTGGATGCTGACAGCAAGGCCACCATTGAAGCCTTCGCCCGATTGTTCGCGCCCAACGACCATGGCTTTGACTGGTTCGACACCGAATACCAGAGCCAACAGGCCTGGCATACCAATTTCGCCGAGCAGCGCCACCATGTTGAGGGCGAGCTGAACGGCCTTGAGAAAGAACGCTCAGAGCTGGCAGACACCACCAACCAGGAACACGACCGGCCCAAGCTGATTGAACGCACGGAAAAAGAAATCCGGGCCATCGAAAAAGACCTGGAAACCCTGCAGCGATACCCGGTGGCAGCCACCACCCTGCGGGACGCTACAGAAGAAAAGCAGGCCGCCGAAGAGCAGCTCGCCAAACTGGACGAGCAGGCCCGGCTGGAGCAGGAAAAGCAGGATGCACTGCAGCAGAAAGCCGCCAGGGCCCGGGCCGAGAAAGACCGCATTGAGGAACGGGAGCGGGAACTGGCGGCCCTGAGCAAAAGCGTGGGAACTGTGGAACACCGTTTCCCGCACCTGAAAGCAGTGCGGGCAGAACAACCGTTGGATATCGAGCGGGTGTCTGCCGCCGCTTTCGATGACCTGCAAAGCCAACTGGACGACCTGGAAGAGCGCCGCCGCAATATCCTCGACCACCTGCGCCAGTTTGTGTACCTGGGTATCCACGAGGACAGCGACGGCGAACTGCAGAAAGACAGCCCGACATCCTCGGTTATTCGGGAAACCTTCAAGAGCCTGTCGGACTTGTTCGCCGGCATGGCCGAGCGCTGGAGCGTGCTGGAACAGCAGGTTGGCATTCACAACGAAACCGTGGCCAGTTACCGACAGGCCCTGAAATCCAACCACGAACACATTGCGCGGTTCGAGGCCCAGCTGAACCGTGAGCTGGATGGGGTGCGCATCAACGACCTGGTGGAAATCCGGGTGGATATCCACACTGATCCGAAATTCCGCAACCTGGTGGAAGAAGCCAACAACATCGATCCGTATGGCAACCAGCTGCAGTCCGACGCCTTCTACGACCGCTTGCGGGTGTTTGTGGCGGACTTTTTTGGGGAGCAGGGCGGCAGCAAGCGCCTGACCATGGACAAGGTGATCACCGGTATTTCCTACCGCACTCGCAAGGAAAACGCCGCCAACCTGGACAAGAAAGGCCAGTCCACCTCCACCACGGCATTGATCAACCTGGAACTGGTGTACCGGCTGCTCAAACGGGTGCTGTACCCGGGTGTGCAGCTGTCCTTCCCCATGGTGCTGGACGAGCTGGCCAGTGTGGACATCAGCCAGATGCCGTCGTTGCTGGAACGGCTTCGCAAACAGGGCTTCAACCTGTTCTCCGCCGCCACCCACAGCGCCAGTGCCGAAGTGATCTACCTGATTGGCCGGCACCTGGAAGTGGGGCAGATGCGCACCGCGCGGCCTTACAGCAAGGAACGCACACTGGTGTTCTGGGGTGGCGCGGAAGGCTTTACCGGCGGTGAATCCCTGAGCCACTGGGCAGACCACACCCAGAACAGCCTGCTGGAGCCTGCGGATGAGTAAACGCTTCAGCACCCTGGACACCACCCGGCTGCTGTTCGAGCACCCGAAAATCCTGTTCCGGATGATCGAGCGCATGGACCGGAACGAAGCCCGGTACATCCGCGAAAGCGACCTGGTGGCCGAGGTGATGGATTATACCCGCAGCCTCGGCAAGGCGGACCGGGAACGGGTGCGGCTGGCCATGAACACCGACAACCTGTTCCGCAGTGGCCTGATCATCGACATTATCAAAGCCGATGGCGAGCGCCGGCTGGTGTTCCAGGATGCGCTGATCAACTTGATGCGGGCCTGCAACGCCTCTCTCTATCAGGAATTAACCGACGCTCGCCTGCGGGGCCACCTGGTGACCCTGCGGGATGTACGCAACCGCCTGGAAACCAGCAGCTTCAGCGAAGCCGATCCGGATTACACGGAACTGCGGGACGACCTGAATGAGAGGGTCAGCCAGCTCATCGGCCTGCTGCGCCAGAACGTGCTGCGCATGCAGACCATCAGTGCCCAGCTGGCGGATCTGTCCGGCGACGCCAGCCGGGCGCCGGAGAAGTACCTGGAGTTCCGCCAGAATCTGTTTGAGCAGATCGTCACCCTGTACGAGCGCCACATCAAGCCCACGCTGGTGTTCCTGAACCCGGACACCCGCCTGCCGGACGGCAGCAACCTGTTCGAAACCCTGGAAGCCATGGTGCGCCTGCTGGAGAGCCATGACGACCACAGTCTGGCGGACCAGTTGTTCCGTTCCTCCCTCAGCCTGAATGCGCTGTATAAACCCATTCAGGCGGTCGCCCAGGAGGTGGAACACTTCCTGCGCAAAACTCGCCGGGGCATGGCCCAGTACAACGCCATGGAGCATTTCTACGGCAAGCTGCGGGAGCTGAAAGACGACACCGAAACCCTGAGCCTGCGCCGCAAATGGCTGGAAGGCGGCGATTTTGCCCGCAGCACAGGTTTTCTGGTGGGGTTGCGGGCGCAGCAGCGGCCGAAACATTACGCCTTTGGCCAGTCCTCCAGTTACTACCAGTTGTTGTTCAGCGAACTGGACCTGCGCCTGAGCGACCTGCGCCGTAAAGCGGAGGTGCCAGTTCTTCAGGAAGTGGACGGCAGCGGCCGCCACAGTCGCATCGACGTTCAGCGCATCAACCAGCTGTATCAGTGGCTGGAAAGCCTGGAGTTGCGGCCTACGGCGGACCTGGTTCGGGAACTGCACGGCCGGCTGGATGGTTTTATTCCCGGCTATCGCTTTCCGGACCTGCTGGCGGCGTTGAACCGGCTAGTCAATTCACCGCCCGAGGGCATGCAGGTAACGACCACCAACCGTTTCCGAACCCTGGAACAGGCGCCCGACAGCGGGCAGTTTGTTTACCGAAAACGCCGCCTCGAAACCACTACGACTCACACCGAACAAGAGCCAGACCATGCCTGATTTCGCGGAAACCCGGGATGCAGAAAACAACCTGAACGAACCACAAGCCAGTAGCTTCGACCAGATCCTGCCGGCCCACAGTGCCGCCATCTACCGGGAATTCCAGGCGGGCCGCGTGATCGTGCGGGATGTCTGGGATGCCAACCGTTCCGAGCTGCGGGCCAATCCGCTCTACAACCTGCTATACAATCATCTTTCGCATTTCCGCACTTTCTACGAGCACCTGGGCAGCGAACTGGTGTTTAACGAAAGCGGCTCGTTCTTCTTCCTGAAAGAAAGCAGTGACGATGAAAGCGAAGAGCACGATGAGAACGCCTTCCGGGTGCAGGTGGTGCTGTTACTGATTGGCCGTTACTTTGCCCGTAGCGGACGGGACCTGGATTACCTGGGCCGGCCGGAAGCCGGCCTGAACGAGCAGGACCTGGCCAACCTTGCGGCCGATGAGGATTACCAGGACATTCTGCGGGCAGCTCGATTCGAGAAGGGCCTCAGCGAAGCGCTGGATTACCTGGAAAAACGTAACCTGGTGTTCCGCTCCGGGGCTGGCCGGTATTTCCTGAGCTCAGCTGGTATGTACTTCCTTGACCAGCTGGTTCAGGAGTACGAGCAGGGCGGTCAGGCGTAGGCCAGGTTGTTCCGGCCACCGGCTTTTACCCGGTACATAGCAGAGTCGGCTTCCCTCATGAGATCTTCGGCGGTCATGCCGTTATCCGGATACAGGGCAATGCCGACGGAAGCGCCAATACCGATCGTGTGGCCCTGAATCTGGAATACCTCATTCAGGGTTGCAATCATTTTTTCTGCAATGTGCCGGGCACCGTCGTCGCCGTTAAGGGGCCCGGTAATCACCACAAATTCGTCTCCGCCAGTCCGGCCCACGATATCGCCACTACGCATGCAGTGTTTCAGGCGCTTGGCCACTACTCGTAGCAGTTCGTCACCCACCGGGTGGCCATGGGTGTCGTTGACCGGCTTGAACTTGTCCAGGTCCAGGAACATCAGGGCAAAGTGGCCATTGGAACGACGGGCATGCTCTATGGCTTGTTGCAGGTAATTCTCCAGGGCCGCACGATTGGGCAGGCCGGTGAGTTGGTCGTAGTGTGCCAGCCGGGCCATCTGTTTTTCGTTTTTCACCCGCTCGCTGATATCGCTGAAGGTCAGAATGTACTGGCTTATCTGGCCCTGATTGTTTCGCACCGCAGACACCGTCAGCAGGTTGGGGAACACCTCACCCTTGGGGTTCCTGAGCCAGATTTCTCCCTGCCAGGCACCCTCGGCGATGAGCTGGCGGTGCAAGCGTTCGCCGACGGGATCCCGGTCCTGGTTGCCTGCATCAAGAAACTCCATCATGTTGCGCCCGGACAGCTCCCGTGCTGTTGTCTGGGCCCTGTCCAGAAAAGCCGGATTGGCCCGGACAATGGTGAAATCCGTCTTGCAGATGGCTATGGCTTCCTGGGTGTGTTCGAACACCTGGTGGGCCAATCGCAGTTCTTCGGTGGATCTGGCGATCTCGGATGTCTGGGACACCAGTGCATGCATCAGAGGTTGCAGGGAGCGCCACACCACCAGCCCGGCCACCAAGGAAAGCAACGCAATGATGGCGATGCTGATGATGATATCGTTTGTGACTTGAGCGTATACCTCAGAGACCTGGGAATTCATGTGAACTTCCCAGTTGTAATCGCCCAAGGGTCTCATGAACGCCAGTATCGAGGCACCGTCCGGGTCGGTCAGTCTGAAGGTGCGGGGCTGTTTGTCGCCCGTCAGGTGCTCCCTGACGGTCAGGCACTCGCTGGCAGGGAAGATCTCGGGCATCTGAGTGATGGGGTCCAGCTCCACCCGGCGGGTGCGCGCGTCATCGAGAATGCAGATGTTTGACCAGGTGGTGGTCAGTAGCGCTCCCTGAAGCGGAGAGAGATCGAACAGCAGCAGGTCTGTGCCCACCCGTTCGCCATCATGCATGATGGCGCCGGAGGCGTGCAGCAGTGGTTTGCTGGTTTCGCCATTGGCAAGGCGATATCCCCGGAAGTCCA
Source organism: Marinobacter sp. ES-1 (assembly GCF_000475255.1). Taxonomy (NCBI): domain Bacteria; kingdom Pseudomonadati; phylum Pseudomonadota; class Gammaproteobacteria; order Pseudomonadales; family Marinobacteraceae; genus Marinobacter; species Marinobacter sp. ES-1. The sequence goes on along the minus strand of NZ_AXBV01000058.1, from coordinate 45,107 downwards.
GGCCGCCTGGCAGGGTTATCTTGCCGGGCAATGACGCCGCCAGGGGGCCGACACGGACCAGTTCCTCACCCGATGCGTCGTAGCGTATCAGTGCCGCCAGGTTGTCGATGATGTTGGCGGCGTCTTCCAGCCTGGGCCGGGAGAAGGTCCTGGCGACGCCAACCGCCAGGTTGCCGTTTACATATTCACTCATCACCCGGGCCAGCTCGGATCGGCTGGCGGTCTGGCGGGCCAGGTCCTGGTGTTGGTCCAGGACGGCCTGGATGTTCTGGGTTTTGGCGTCGGCAACGTTGCCGGCCGAGCGGGAGGCCTGGGAATGCAGCTGGTTGATCAGCGGGGTGGCGACAATCGCAGCAATCACAATGCCGGTGAGCACCACTGCGATGATGGCCGTGGTGATTACACGGCGCTTTTGTTCAAGTATATCCATCGTTTGTGGTCACACCCTCCGGTCGCACAGCTCTATCTTAACTCCAGCCTTAGCCAAAGAGCCAATGGTTAGTGTGCTTCTGTCTCTCTAGTATCCGCGCCTTAATAAAAATTCCAAATCGCGAGTGGTTATGACGGACAACAACGCTAACAACAGCTATTTATCTGATCGAAAACCCCGGTCGCACTTTGCAACGCGTCGGGAATACCTGGAGCATGAACTGCAGGTGATGGCGCCGAGGCGGTGGAGGCCAAACCTGCCGTTCCGTGATTACCGCTTCGAATGGGAAGACCTGGTGCCCGCCATGGCCGCGACCATCGGCAAAGTGGTGATGGTGGCTGCGATTGTGGCAGCTTTCGCCGGCCCGCTGGGGCTTTCGAAAGAATTCGTAACTGAAAACGTGCGCTTCGAAATGATCATCGCAGCGCTGTTGTTTGTCATCCTGATCTCCGGTTTTCTGAACCCCACCAGTAACCTGGCCGGTACCCACGGCCCGCTGATTCCCATGATTCCGTTGATTGTCGCCTCTGGCGGACATCCCATGGCGCTGGGGATCATGATCGGTGTGCTGGGTTTTATTCTGGGTATTACCCGGGGCGGCAGCCTGTTGGCCCGGCTAACCAGCAATGGCGTGTGTGGTGGATTGCTGCTGTATCTCGGGTTTATCGGGGTAACCAGCCAGATCGGACGGCTGTTCACCTGGGCAGAAGGGTTCGATAAGGGCTACATCGCCTTTGTGGTGGTACTGCTGACCATCGTGATGTACGCCTGGCTGGAGCATGTAAAAATGCGTTGGCTGGCGATCCCGCTGGGCTCGTTGATAGCCGGTGTGGTGGCCTTTGCGCTGGGTGCGCCGTTCGAGTTTGTGACCGAACCGGGCATTCCCAATATGAACCCGGCCTATTGGTGGGGCGAAACCACCGGCTGGCAGCTCGGCCTGCCGGATATCTACAGTTTTATGGCAGTGGCTCCGTTTGCGGTGCTGGCGGTTGCCATGTGGTCACCGGATTTTCTGGGGCACCAGGTATTTCAGAAGCTGAACTACCCGCCGAAAACCGAACGTGTGGTGATGGACATTGACGACACCATGGTGTCGGCTTCTGCACGGCAGGTAGTGGGCACGGCACTGGGTGGCGGCAATATTGCCTCTTCCTGGGGCACGTACATTGTGCCTGCCGCCATTGCCAAGCGCCCCATCGCTGCCGGTGCGGTGCTGACGGGTGTGCTTTGCCTTGTGACGGCAGTTTGGGGCTACCCCATGGACCTGGCAGTCTGGCCGCCGGTGCTTAGCGTGGCTTTGATGGTGGGGGTGTTCCTGCCACTGCTGGAGGCGGGCATGCAGATGACCCGCAAGGGCAAGACCACCGAGTCTGCAGCCATCGTGATTTTTTCGTCTGCCCTGGTGAACCCGGTATTTGGCTGGTCGCTGACCGTACTGCTGGATAACCTTGGGCTGATCGGCTGTAAGGAACGCGGTAAGGAACTGGGCCATATCGGCCGTTGGATCATCCCGGGTATTGTCTTTGTTATCCTGTGCGTGGTTATGCTGGCCATCGGAATGTTCCCGGGCATCGAGCCTATGGTGGACGCTTTCCGTGTAGACTGAGGTTTTTCGCAGTAGCAGGAGTGGCGAATGCCGGAGCCCGTGCTGTTCAGAACCCCTCGCCGCCGGAGCTGGCCCTGGCTGGCGGTGATAGCGCTCGTGGTTGCCGTGTTGGTGGCGCTTCGGCTGCAGCCACAGCCGGTTGAAGAACGACTGGTGCGCCTGCATTCCCAGGAAGTGTTCGGGGCAGATTCGCAGGTACTTGTAGAACCACTGCCGGTGCAGGCCACACTGCTGGATTATCGGAGTGATCGCCTGCTGCTGTTAAAGGCGCAGGCGGCCTTGCAGGTTTATCCTGAACACACCGGCCAATTACTGGAACTGTTCGGTGAAGAACCGGAGTTCCAGGAAGCCCTGAAAACCCACGGCGAATACCTGATTCCGCCGGTTATCCATTTCTACCGCAACCCGGTCAGTTCCATCGAGATGCTGAACCGGGTAGCCGGAACCCGACAAACCCTCACTCCCGAGCAGCGGGCCTGGTACGCAGTGAACTTTGCCAACAAGGAAGGGCAGGATTTCACCGGCCAGTTTGTGGTGGCGCCGGATGGCAGCATTGAATGGATCTGGACCGAACGTATTACCGAAGGCGTTACCCGGTTTTTCACCAGCGGCATTCGCACCCTGGAGTCCCGGTACCGAACCGACCAGCCCATCCGTGCCAGTGATCTTGGCTGGGCAGCGGTGGATGCCGTAGTGATCGGCAGCGCGGTAAAATTCCTCAAAGCCGGTCGGGCTGCGGCCACCACCGCCCGGGCAACCACCGTAACCGCACGCTCAGCTGCCTATGGCTCCCGTTTGGCCAGGGCGGGGCAGATGGCATCAACCATGATCGGCTATGCCAAGTGGCCGGCCGTGGCGGCACTTGCCTACGTAGCCGTGCGCCATCCGGTATTACTGAACGACCTGTTTGCCGGGGCCGCAAAAGTCCTCGGTGTGCCACCGTGGATGATACAGGTGCCCGGCTGGTTCCTGATCCTGTTACCCTTGTTGCTGATACTGCGATGGGTGGCCCGGGTGTGCCTCTGGTTCATCCCCGCCCGCCGATAACCAACCGGGGTCAACCAACCGGGGTCAGACCCCCAATACATTTGCTGCGGCGAAATGTACCGGGGGTCTGACCCCGTCATGGAGATTCTGAGATGAAAACATTGTTGCAGGTGGATTTTCCCTTTGATGGCCCGTTCGGGCAGGAGATGGCCGATGCCATGAAAGAGCTGGCGGAATCCATTGCCAAAGAACCCGGGTTTATCTGGAAGATCTGGACCGAGAATGCGGAAACCAGGGAGGCTGGCGGTATTTATCTGTTCGAAGGTGGTGCCAGCGCCAGGAAGTACCTGGACATGCATACGGCCCGCCTTAAAGGTTTCGGAGTGCCGGTGGTGAATGCCAAGGTGTTTCAGGTGAATGATGCGTTGTCGGCGATTGATCACGGCCCGGTCTGACCGGGCCGTTTAAGCCTACCAGGCCAGCCAGATGGTGTGCCTTGCGCCTTTGCCCGGGCGCAGGGCTCGTACCACTACCGCTTCTACCGAGAAACCGGCCCGGCGCAGCCTTTCTGTAAAGGCCTGCTCAGGGCCTGCGGACCAGTAGGCCAGAACGCCGTCCGGGCTCAGGGATTTCTGGGCGGCCGCGATGCCTTCCGGCGAGTAAATCCAGTTATTTTCCTTGCGGGTCAGGCCTTCCGGGCCGTTGTCCACATCCAGCAGGATGGCGTCCCAGTTGCCATTACCCTCCCTGAGTAGTTCTGCCACATCGCCAAGGTGTACCCTGGCTCGAGCATCGTTCAGCGGGTAGCCCGCGGCGGCGCCCAAGGGCCCGCGATTCCATGCTTCAACCTCCGGAACCAGTTCGGCCACCGTCACCTGGGCGCTGTCGCCCAGAGAGGATAACGCTGCCGCCAAAGTGAACCCCATACCCAGCCCGCCAATCAGCACCCGGGGCTCGGGCAGGTGTGCGATACGTTCACAGGCAAGGGTCGCCAGGGCGTCTTCCGAGCCGTGCAGCCGGCTGTTCATCAGCTCGCCGGGCGCACCGGCAATCTTGATCGAGAATTCGTCATTGCGTTGCAGCAATCGCAAACGGGTTCCGTTGCCGGGAATGGTTGCGGTGCCAATTTCATCAAAGCGGGCCATGAAGGGTTCCGGGTGGCGGGATCAGGCCGCATTCTAACCCGACGCTACCGTTGTTTTCAGCCAAAACCCCCTTGAAGAATAGCTGTTAGACTGCAGTTATTATCAAATAACCGTATTTTTTAAAGCCCAGAGTATAGGAGAGCGCACTTATGACAGATCAACCGGTCATGCTGATAACCGGAGCTTCATCGGGCATTGGTGCCGAAACGGCACGAGCTGCTGCCCGGCAGGGGTATCGCCTGGTACTGGCGGCGCGCTCCGAGGACAAACTGAAGGGGTTGCAGCAAGAGCTCGGCGGCAGCGATAAGGTGTTGACCGTTCAGTGCGATGTACAGAACGGCGAAGACCAGAAAAGCATGGTGGAGCAGGCTCTGAAGGCCTTCGGCCGCATTGATGCGGTGTTTGCCAATGCCGGCCGGGGTGGTGAGCCAGGCGGGTTCAGCGGCGCTGATCCGGACGTCTGGAAGGATATGATTCTGACCAATGTCCTGGGTGTAGGCCTGACTATTCAACATTGCCTGCCGGCCCTGCGTGATGGCAAGGGCCATCTGCTGTTAACCGGCTCGGCGGCAGGTCGCGTCACCATTCCCGGCTCCATGTACAGCGCCACCAAGTGGGCGGTCTCCGCCATTGGTTATGGTGTGCGTGAGGAGCTTCGTGGTTCCGGCATCCGCGTAACCCTGATTGAACCGGGTATGGTGGATACGCCGTTCTTTGACGAACGCCCGGCCCACGCGCTGAAGCCCGAAGATATCGCCAATGCGGTGATGTATGCGGTCGCCCAGCCTGCACATGTCGATGTGAACGAAATCCTGGTGCGGCCAACGCCGGCCGTGGAGTGAAGGTCAGGAACTGTTGGAGCTAAACGTGAAATCAGCGCAAAGCGTGGCCCTGGTAACAGGCGGGGCAAAGGGTATTGGTCGGGGCATTGTGCTGCACCTGGCCTCCGCCGGTTGGAAGGTGGTCTTTTGTGATACCGACCGAATGGCAGGCGAGCAACTGGCGGCCAGTTCAGAGCATGACATCCTGTTTGTCCAGGGCGATGTGGCGAGCGAGCCGGATGTTCAGCGCATAATCTCGCAAACGGTGAACTGGGCGGGCGGCCTGAATGCAGTCATCAATAATGCCGGCATTGCTGATCCCCATACCGGGCCGGTAGAAGAGCTGAGCCTTGAACAGTGGCAGCGCCGCCTGAACGTGAACCTGACCGGGCCGTTTCTGGTGACCAAACACGCGGTTCCGCACCTTCGGAAAGCTCAAGGTGCCATCGTTAATATGGCATCTACCCGGGCGCTTCAGTCGGAGCCGGAGTCCGAGGCCTACGCGGCAACCAAGGGTGGCCTGGTTGCGCTGACCCACGCACTGGCGGTAAGCCTTGGCCCGGATATTCGTGCGAACTGCATCAGCCCCGGCTGGATTGATACCCGTGGCTGGCAGGGGACCACTGAAAAACCGGAGCCACTGTCAGCGTCAGATCACCAGCAACATCCCGCAGGCCGCGTGGGCACCCCGGAGGATATTGCCGCCATGGTTGCCTACCTGATCTCGCCGGAGGCGTCATTTATCACAGGGCAGAATTTTGTGGTGGATGGCGGCATGACCCGGAAAATGATCTACGAAGAGTAGTCGGTTACGGCCAGAATTGAACGCCAGGCCGCAGCAGGCTTACTGTACGCGGAATTCTCCCGGGATTCCCGTTTTAGACTTATTGTAAATATGAGTCTAGAATGGGAATATCAGGCGTGAAGCCGAATTGGTTACAGGAGGCCGGCCATGAGTGCACTGGCAGAGAAAAAGTCTCCCGCTGAAGCCCGAAAAATGGGTATCAGCGGCCTTAAGGCGGCGTTCAATATTCTTGAGAAATGGGGATGCAATGCCGACCAGATGCAGGCCATTCTCCGCCTGCCCAAAGCCACCTTCTATAAATACCGGAATGATCCGGACAGTGCCCGCCTGGACCGAGACCAGCTTACCCGGATCAGTTACCTGCTGAATATGCACCAGGCCCTGCGCATTGTGTTCGAGAACCCGGACAACGTGTACGGCTTCATGCGCAAGCGTAATCACAATCCGTATTTCCATGGCCGGGCTCCGCTGGAGGTGATCGAAAGCGGTGATTTCGCGGCCTTGTACGAAACCTTCCGGCGCATTGATTCGCTGCGGGGCGGCCTTTGGTAATGGTGCCGCAGTTACCCGCCATCACCCTGCCAAAAACCAAGGGCTTTCGCCTGATCAACACCCGGCTGCCACCCATCGACATTTTTAACGATGTAGCGGATGCGGACGAGTTTCAGGACTTGTTCGACCTGCAGGCACTGACCAACCCCAGGCTCCGGCAGGAAGTCGGCAGCCTGAATTACATCGACCTGAACGAAATCCCCTGGGGTATTCCTGGTTGCCACTATGCCGCAGCCCCCTTTACCCACGTTGCACCGGAGGGAAGCCGGTTCAGCACCGGTGATTTCGGTATGCTGTACATCGCCGACACCATTGAGACCGCGCTTTCGGAGGTGCAGTACCATCAGGGTCGGTACCTGGCCAACATTGAAGGCCTGAAGTTCGATCGGTTGATATTTCGGGGGCTGGCCTGCACCTTTGCTGGCGAAGATATTCACGACGCAACGGTGTTGCCGGAATCCAGCGACATTTATCACCCTGAGGATTATTCCGCCGCCCGCGCACTCGGTGCCCAGCTTCGTTCAGCCGGTTCCGAAGGGATCCAGTACTGGTCAGTAAGAAACCCGGGAGCCACCTGTTGGGGGCTGTTTACGCCCAGGCGGGTGCGGTCGATTGTTCAAACGGCGCATTATGAGTTTATTGTGCGGGACGGGCAGATTGTGGACCGGAAAAAGGTGGTTGGGATTTGATTGTGGCGCAGGGAAGGTGGTACCCCCGGCAGGACTCGAACCTGCTACCTTCCCCTTAGGAGGGGGACGCTCTATCCAGATGAGCTACGGGGGCATTTAAGAAGAGGCGGTATGATAGCGAGCAAGGGCTTGTGGCTCAAGGGGCCACAGGCCCCCGCTTACGCAGTTGTTCCAGGATCTGCTTCTGGTTCTCGCCGTCTTTGCCGGTAACTACCAACAGCGCGCGCTCCCGATCAAGCAGGGTCTTGCGGTAGGTTTTCTGCAGGTCTTCGAGTGATACCTTCCTAATGGCGTCTGCCAGTTGCTCCCGGCTGTCGAAGTCTTCGTTATTACGGTCGATTTCGCGCCAGTAGCGGCCAGAGACTTCACCCAGCTGGCGATCCTTCTGCAGCAACTGACTGATTACCGCCTGTTTTTCCCGGTTCAGGCGGTTGTCGTCCAGTTCAGCCAGTTGGCCTTCAAAGTCTGCTGAAAACGCCTGTACCGCCTGGTCAATGGCTTGTGCATCCGCTTCCGGTGATTGCACCACCAGGCCAAGGGCCGGTGTTTCCAGCATCTCAAAGGCGGTGGCGTACACGATGTAACCGAGCTGGCGGGTGGTGCGGATCTCTTCGTAGAAGGGGCTGCTGATGATTTGTGCAAGTAGGCGGAATCGAGCCCGTTCCTGGTAGGAGGTGTCGTTACCCTGGAGGTACAGGGTGTAGCCGGTGTCCTGGTGTTCCACATCCAGCACGGCGCGAGTCTGGCCTTGCGGGAGCTGGCGGATGGTGGAGCGTTCTACCGTTGTGCGCTCCCGGCCATCCAGCACCATGGCTTTTACCTGCTGCGCCAGGTTCAGGGCGGAGGCTTCGGTCAGGTTGCCGTGGGCCAGCATAACCGGGTCTGTCTTGCGCACCAGTTCCCGGCCGAAGGCTTTGAGTTCATCCAGGGTGACTTCCCGGGCCGCTGCCAGTTTGTCGGCAACCGGATAGGTGCCGTCAATCAGGGCGGTCTGGATAAATTCGGAGGTCTGCTGCACCGGGCGGTCCTTGGCCTTGTTTTCCAGGCCATCCATCAGCCGCTGGCGCGCGATGTCGAACCGCTGGTTGGTGAATTGCGGGTCAGCGAATTCCAGCAAAATGCGGTTCACCAGCTTGTGCAGCTTGTCGTTATAGCCGCCCACGCGGATGGTGATGCCCCTCAGGTGCGGGTACACGCTGTAATCCAGCCCTGCCAGGCTGGCGGAGTAGGCCCAGGCGTTGAGGTTGGTGTTGATGGCATCCACCAAAAGCTGGCTCAGCACCTCACTGCGGGCGGAGGCCCGGGCAGCGGGTGTGCGCAGGCTGATAAATACGTTGGCTTTCGGGGTATTGAACCGGGTGTCCCGGGCGTACCAGATATCCAGCCCGTCCAGCTCGCCCAGTTTTACCGGATGTTCCATGGTGTTGCCGGCTACCAGGTCGAGGTTCTCCGGTACAAAGGGATTGGCGGCGGGCAAGGCCAGCTGTGCCGCCAGTTGGTTATCGGTGGTTTCGGGTACGGTGAGCGGCTCACGCTGCCACGGGGTTTCGTACCAGTTGGTGAGCTGGGGCGTGCCACCGGGCAGGCTCGGGGCCGATACCCAAACCATCAGGTTGTCGGGTGTCAGGCGGTCCAGAATGTCCTGGTACTGTTCAGGCGCATAGCGTTCCATCAGCCAGGGCGCGCTCAGGATATCCCGGGGCGGGTAATTCCGCAGCAGGCTCGACAGACGCATGGCTTCGCTTATGGGCTCGCTGCGCTCCCGGAAACGGAAGTCGATTACTGCCAGCTGTTTCATTTCATCGAAGCGCGCCTCGGTCACTCCCTTTTCGCGCACCTTATCGATATAGCGAAAGCTCAGGGCCAGTATGTCATCCTGCCGGGCCAGGCCTTCCCGGGTCAGTGACATGCTGATGTCCAGCGTGGCGTGTACGCCGGTGTCCATGCCTAATCCGGCAGACAGGCTTTCTACCAGCCCGGCTCGTTTGAGTACATCAAACAAGCTGCCGTGGCCTTCGTGGCCGAGCAGGTTCGCCACGTAGGACGCGGGCTTGGTGTGGTAGTTGTCCTGTTGTGACGGAATCGGGAAAGACAGGGTCATGTTGCGGCTGTCTTTGAGAGTCTGGGCGGTGACTTTTTCCGGTAGCCGCGCCAGGTCATACAGCGGTTCTGGATGGGTTTTGGCTGCCAGGTTGCGATTGGCGATGGCAGAAAAACGCTCGCGCACCATGGCCTCCAGCTCGTCCAGTGGCTGGGGGCCATACACCGCCAGGGTCATGATGTTGGCGGAGTAGTTCTGCTCCCAAAACTTGATCAGGTCTGGCCGCAGGGGGTTGTCTTCGGTGTTTTCCAGGGTGCTCAGGTTGCCAACGGCAAACTGGCTGAAGGCGTGGTCCGGGTTGCCGGCGGCTTTACGTACCGATAACAGGCGCCGGCTGTCTTCTTTCAGCTTGGCGCTGTATTCGGAGTGCACGGCGTTGCGTTCCCGGTCTACCAGCTCTGGGGTAAACAGCGGGTGGGAAAACTGCTGTGCGAAGCGGTCCAGTGCCGGTTCCAGGAATTCGCCTTCCACGTCGAAGAAGTAGTTGGTGTCTGCAAAGGCGGTGTAGGCGTTGTGGCTGCCGCCGTGGCTGCGGATGAACTGCTGGTATTCGCCCGGGTCCGGATATTTCTCTGTGCCGAGAAACAGCATGTGCTCCAGGAAGTGGGCCAGGCCCTCACGGTTTGCCGGGTCGTTGCCGCTGCCCACGGCTACGTTCATTGAGGCGGCCGCTTTATCGGCGGCCGGGTCTGAGGCCAGTATCACTCGCAAGCCGTTGTCCAGTTCCAGGTAACGGTATTCGTTTGGATCGTTGGGGCTTTTAACAGGCGATACGCTGGCCAGCGCCAGTGGGCTGAGCAACAGGTAACCCAGAAAAAGCAGGGCCAGGATCTGGAAACGGAACAGTCTATGGAATAACGAGCGTTCGGCAGTCATGGGGCCTCTTTACTGTGTAATGGGCGAAGGTGCAGTGGAGGAATCCGGGGTCAGTGCATCTGGCCGGTCTTGGCGCTCGCAGGCTGCTGGGCCAGGGTTTTCCGGGCCAGGCTGGCCGCTTTTTCGGCATCCAGGTCACCGGTGGCAATTCGCTCGAGCACGGTGGCCATAATGGCAGTGGCTTGGCGGTACTCGGTAAATTCGGCCTGGAACGCCTTATCGATGGCTTGGTAGACGGCGTCAATTTTCTCTTCCCGGCTCCCGCTGTTGGCGGCGGTATCGTTAATGGCCTTGAGGCAGGCCCGGGCAATGGCGATGTAGCGCTCGGTGTTGGGGTTGTCGTTCTGCATGCTGTTTGGCTAAACCTTGGTAGATTGATGTGATTGGATGCGCCGATGCGCTGGAAGTTCCTGATTATCGCATTGCTGCCGGCCGCTTGCATTGCCCGTTGGTAACCCGGCTGTTACGACGCCAGTGACCGAATCCTGTGCTAATCTGAAAAGCTGGTGTGTCGGTATTCCGGACATTCCCTGAGCGGGATTTATCCGGTTTTTAGAGTAATGGCTCTATTAAAAACAAAGGGTTACAGAGTAAAAGCTCTAAAAAAGTTCGATACATGAAGATTGCAAATAAGTAGAATGCCCGCGAATGGAGCAAGGCTAAGACTTTAGTCTTATGGTTCGTTGGTGAACAAACAATAACAGAGCAACAGGCAGGATGGAGTATTTATGAATTATTTCCTGACAGGCGGCACCGGTTTTATCGGTCGTTTTCTGGTAGAAAAACTGCTGGCCCGGGGCGGCACCGTGCACGTGCTGGTGCGGGAGCAGTCCCAGGACAAGCTGGACCAGCTACGTATGCGCTGGGGCGTTGATGACAGCCGGGTAAAGGCGGTTATCGGAGACCTGACCAGCAAGAATCTTGGCATAGACGCCAAAACCATGAAGGCCCTGAAGGGTAAGGTAGACCACGTTTTCCACCTGGCTGCTGTGTACGACATGAGCGCCGACGAAGAAGCCCAGGCCGCCACCAACATTGAAGGTACCCGGGCTGCCGTGCAGGCCGCGGAAGCCATGGGTGCGAAGCATTTCCACCACGTATCATCTATTGCTGCCGCTGGCCTGTTCAAGGGCATTTTCCGCGAAGACATGTTTGAAGAAGCGGAAAAGCTGGATCATCCGTACCTGCGCACCAAGCACGAATCCGAGAAAGTGGTGCGGGAAGAGTGCAAGGTGCCATTCCGCATCTATCGCCCGGGCATGGTGGTAGGCCATTCCAAAACCGGCGAAATGGACAAGGTCGACGGCCCTTACTATTTCTTCAAAATGATCCAGAAGATTCGCTACGCGCTGCCACAATGGGTACCGACCATCGGCATTGAAGGCGGTCGCCTGAATATTGTGCCGGTGGACTTCGTGGTGAATGCCCTTGATCACATTGCCCACCTGGACGGTGAAGACGGCAACTGTTTCCACCTGGTGGATTCAGACCCCTATAAAGTCGGTGAAATTCTCAATATCTTCTGCGAAGCCGGCCACGCACCCCGCATGGGTATGCGCATCGACGCCCGTATGTTCGGATTTATTCCGCCGTTCATTCGCCAGAGCATCAAGAACCTGCCTCCGGTGAAGCGTATTACCGGAGCGGTGCTGGAGGATCTGGGCATTCCGGCATCGGTGATGTCGTTCATCAATTATCCCACCCGTTTCGACACGCGGGAGCTGGAGCGGGTACTCAAGGGCACCGATATTGAAGTGCCGCGCCTGCCGGACTATGCCCCGGTGCTCTGGGATTACTGGGAACGCCACCTGGACGCGGACCTGTTCAAGGATCGCACCCTGAAAGGTACCGTGGAAGGCAAGGTGTGCGTGGTTACCGGCGCCACCTCGGGCATTGGCCTGGCCACCGCCGAGAAGCTGGCAGAAGCCGGGGCCATTCTGGTGATTGGCGCCCGCACAAAGGAAACCCTGGATGAGGTGGCCGCCCAGCTGGAAGCGAAGGGTGGCCAGGTGCATGCTTACCAGTGCGATTTTTCCGATATGGAAGACTGCGACCGCTTTGTAAAAACCGTGCTGGATAACCACGGCCAGGTGGATGTGCTGGTGAACAATGCCGGCCGCTCTATCCGCCGGTCGCTGGCGCTGTCGTTCGACCGCTTCCACGATTTCGAGCGCACCATGCAGCTGAACTACTTTGGTTCTGTGCGCCTGATCATGGGCTTCGCACCGGGTATGCTGGAGCGCCGCCGCGGCCACGTGGTGAATATTTCGTCCATTGGTGTGCTCACCAACGCGCCCCGGTTCTCGGCCTATGTAGCGTCGAAGTCGGCGCTGGATGCCTTTAGCCGCTGTGCCGCTGCCGAGTGGTCAGACCGCAACGTCACCTTCACCACCATTAACATGCCGCTGGTGAAAACGCCGATGATTGCGCCGACCAAGATCTACGACTCGGTGCCCACGCTGACACCGGACGAAGCCGCACAAATGGTGGCAGATGCCATCGTTTACCGGCCCAAGCGCATTGCCACTCGCCTGGGTGTGTTTGCCTCGGTGCTGCATTCCCTGACTCCGAAAATGGGCGAGATCATCATGAACACCGGTTACCGGATGTTCCCGGATTCGCCTGCCGCTGCCGGCAGCAATTCCGGTGAAAAGCCGAAAGTGTCCACCGAGCAGGTGGCGTTTGCGGCCATTATGCGAGGCGTTCACTGGTAACGGCTGCCCGGCCACGAAAAAACCCGCCTCGGCGGGTTTTTTCGTTTTCGGTAGTCAGTTGCCCGGGGTTTCTTCCGGCTCGATCAGCGGGGGCGGGAAGCCACCCAGCTCTTTCCAGCGATTGACGATGCCGCAGAACAGGTCGGCCGTTTTTTCGGCATCGTAGGCCGCCGAGTGGGCTTCCTTGTTGCTGAACGGGATGCCCGCCAGTTTGCAGGCCTGGGCCAGCACGGTATGGCCATAGGCAAGCCCTGCCAGGGTGGCGGTATCGAAGGTGGAGAACGGGTGGAACGGGTTGCGCTTGATGTCTGCCCGCAGTGCCGCGGCAAACACAAAGTTGTGGTCGAAGGTGGCGTTGTGGCCCACCAGTACCGCGCGCTTGCAGTCGAAGGCTTTCACCGCCTTGCGGATGGGTGAGAATATCTCGCTCAGGCCTTCACGCTCCGGCACGGCTTCCCGTTCCGGGTTCCAGGGGTCAATCCCGGTGAAGTCCAGGGCCGACTGTTCCAGGTTGGCGCCTTCAAACGGGTCGATTTGCTGAACGAAGGTTTCGCCCCGGCGCAGCCAACCGTCTTCGTCCATGGTCAGCAGTACGGCGGCAATTTCCAGCAGGGCGTCCCGCTCGGGGTTGAAGCCTGCGGTTTCAACATCCACAACCACTGGCAGAAAGCCGCGAAAGCGTTGGGACAAGGGGTGTGGCTGTTTGTTTTCTTCTGACACGCGAACTCCGGTGTTCGTGTTGTGAATGGAAAGGGTTTACGCCAGGCGCCAGTTTACGGTTTCACCGGCTTTCAGCGGCACGATGGTGCCATCGGCCAGGGGCAGTTGCTCCGGCATGGTCCAGGGCTCCCGCACCAGGGTGATGGTGTCGGTATTCCGGGGCAGGCCGTAGAAATCGGCTCCGTTGAAGCTGGCGAAGGCTTCCAGTTTGTCCAGGATGCCCAGTTCTTCGAACACATCGGCGTACAGGCCGATAGCGCCGTAGGCGGAGTAGCAGCCGGCGCAGCCGCAGGCGGCTTCTTTCTTGTCGCGGGCATGGGGCGCGGAATCGGTCCCCAGGAAGAAGCGCGGATCGCCGCTGGCCACGGCTTCGCGCAGCGCCAGCTGGTGCTTGTTGCGCTTCAGAATGGGCAGGCAGTACAGGTGTGGCCGAACACCGCCCACCAGCATGTGGTTGCGGTTGTACATCAGGTGCTGTGGCGTCAGGGTGGCGGCCAGGTTGCCACCGGTGTGGCTGCGCACAAACTCCGCGGAGTCTGCCGTGGTGATGTGTTCCAGTACCACTTTCAGCTGCGGGAAAGCCTGTAGGGTAGGGGCCAGCACTCGCTCCAGGAAGACTTTTTCACGGTCAAAGATGTCGATGTCGGCATCGGTTACTTCCCCGTGTACCAGCAGCAACATGCCGCAATCGGCCATGGCTTCCAGTACCGGGTAGATGTTGCGGATATCGGTGACACCGGAGGCAGAATTGGTGGTGGCGCCCGCCGGATAGAGCTTGGCGGCGATAACCCCGGCGGCCTTGGCTTCGCGGATGGTTTCCGGGGTGGTGCTTTCGGTCAGGTACAGTGTCATCAGCGGCTTGAAGCCGGTATCAGCAGCTGCCGCCAGGATGCGTTCACGGTAGGCCATGGCCATGGAAGCATCGGTTACCGGAGGCACCAGGTTGGGCATGATGATGGCGCGGCCGAAACAGGCTGCAGTGGCAGGCACCACGCTGTTCAGTACAGCGCCGTCACGTACGTGCAGGTGCCAGTCGTCCGGGCGGGTGATGGTCAGTTCTCTGGTCATGGAAGTATCCGCAAAGCAGCCAAAAATTTTGCGGATTATACCAGAAGGTGCCGGCTATTGATCAGTCCGTTCCAGGCGGATGTCAGTAAACCGCGTTCAGCACGTCCAGGTGGGTGGCGACGCTCTCCGCCAGGGCTTTCAGGTGGTAACCGCCTTCCAGGGTGGAGATGATCCGGTCGTTGGAATGGTCGTGGGCCACGCTCACCAGCATTTCCGTCAGCCAGCGGTAGTCTTCCGTTTCCAGGTTCAGCTCGCCCATGGGGTCTTTCTTATGGCCGTCAAAGCCGGCAGAGATCAGCACCAGCTGGGGCCGGAAATCCTGCAGCTTCTTCAGCCAGGCGGCTTCCACGATCTTGCGGTACTCGGTGGAGCTGCAATTGGCCTCGATGGGCGCATTAACAATGTTGTCTGCCTGCCGGTGCACGTGGGAGTGCGGGTAGAACGGATGCTGGAAGCTGGAGCACATCAGTATGCGCTCATCGCCACTGACGATATCTACCGTGCCATTACCTTGGTGCACATCGAAGTCGACAATGGCTACCCGCTCCAGGTGGTGGAAGGTGAGGGCGCGCATGGCCGCCAGGGCGATGTTGTTGTAGAAGCAGAACCCCATAGACTTTGTGCGCTCGGCGTGGTGCCCGGGCGGGCGGGCACAGACGAAGGCGTTGGTTACCTGGCTGCTCATTACCATGTCTACCGCTTGCACGTTGCCGCCGGCTGCCAGCCTGGCAGCATGCAGGGTGTCTGGCATCATGGCGGTGTCCGGGTCGGTGAAAACACGGCCACGGGTAGGTTGCATCAGGTCCAGCTGCTGCAGGTAGGTTTCCGGGTGTACGGTCAGCAGCTGGTCACGGGTGATTTCTTCGGGCCTTACCCAGTCGAGATCCTGCTGCAGGTTCGTGTCTGCAAGATAGGCCAGGATGCTTGATATGCGCTCAGGGCTTTCCGGGTGTTCGGGGCCCATGTTGTGCTTCATGCAGTCATCGTGGGAAAAGAATGCCGTGGTCATAGGTGTTGTCTGTGCCCGAGTCTGTTTCTTATTGAAACCATGTTATCAGGGATACCCGAAGTGTGTCGTATTTCTTTCGTCTAATGGGCGTGACAGCGATTTACATCAGTAAATCACCATCTAAGATAAGGTATACATTGATAAGCATCCTGTATTACTGGGATTTTTAACCTGAAGCCTGTTGTATCACTCTGGGAGAGTCGCGTTGAGTACCCGCTATCTGGAAAGCCTGTTTAACCCCGAGTCTATCGTCGTGATCGGTGCATCCGAACGGGCAGATAACCTGGGTGGTATGGTTCTGCGTAACCTTCTGGGTGGTGGTTTTCCCGGCCGGCTGGTGGTGGTCAACCAGAGTGAATACGAGAACGTGCACGGGGTGCCCTGTGTCGAGAAGGTGTCGAAGCTGGACTTCACGCCGGATCTCGCCATTATCTGTACGCCACCCAATACCGTGCCAAAAATGGTGCGCAAGCTGGGCGAGCGCGGTGTGCGCACCGCCATCGTGATGACCGGGGGCATGTCCCGTACCCACAGTAAAACCGGGCAGCCGTTGATGTATTCGGTGCGCGATGCCGCCCGGGAAACCGGCATCCGGGTGCTTGGCCCCAACACCATCGGGTTGATGGTGCCGGCCCGGCACCTGAACGCCACCTACGCCCACATGGGCGCCATTCCCGGGCGTGTGGCCTTTGTGGGGCAGTCGGGCACCATTGCCAGCTCGGTGCTGGACTGGGCCTTTGCCCGGGGCGTGGGTTTTTCCTACTTCCTGACCCTGGGCGACGGCATGGATATCGACCATGACGACCTCATCGACTACCTGGCCCAGGACACCCAGACCCGTGCCATCCTGCTGCACATTGAAAGCATTCCCAACCCCAGGCGCTTTATGTCTGCGGTGCGGGTAGCGTCCCGTACCAAGCCGGTGATTGCGGTTAAGTCCGGGCGGGTGCCGGAGTCGGAGTGGTTCCCCCACAAACTGCCGGCGGGGATTCGCAGGACAGATCCGATTTACGACGCCATGTTGCAGCGGGCCGGTGTGTTGCGGGTGGATGGCCTGGGCCAGATGTTTGATGCCCTGGAAACCCTGACCCGCATGCGGCCGCTGCGCCGGGAGTCCCTGGCGATGATGGGCAACGGGGTGGGGCCGGGGGTGCTTGCGGTCGATCGCCTGGCAGACCTGGGCGGTGAACTGGCAGAGTTGTCCCCGGCCAGTATTGATGCCCTGGCGGAACTGCTGCCGCCGTACTGGACCCGCAAGAACCCCATCGACCTGAACTACGATGCCTCGCCGGAGCTCTATGCCAAGGCCATCAAGATCCTCGCGAAGGACCCGAATGTCGCTAACGTGCTGGTGATGTACGCGCCCACCCTGGTGCAAGACAGCCTGCAGATTGCCGATGCGGTGGTGCAGGCGTCCAAGGGCACGCGGCTGAATATTTTTACCTGCTGGCTGGGGCAGAGCACGGTGATGGATTCCCGGGAGGAGTTCTACCGGGCCGGGCTGCCATCGTTCTTCAACCCCGAGAAGGCGGTGATGGCTTTTATGCAGCACGTTCGCCACCAGCGGGTGCAGCGGCTGCTGACCGAAACGCCGGAATCCTTCACGGATCACTTTGCTGACCGGGTCAACACCCGGGCGCTGGTGGCCAAGGCCCTGCGCGACGGCCGCAACCACCTTTTAAGCCGGGAAGCCCGCCGGGTTGTCCGGGATTACGGCGTGCACACCATCGACACCATGTACTGCGACGACATGGAAGAGGTGCTGGAAATGTTCTCGGTTGAGCGCCGGCCCATCGATGTAACCGTGATTCATGAGCAGGTGTGCCATCCGTTCCTGGACCTCAGTCCCACCCAGCGCCGTTACAAGGGCACGGTAAAGAAGCTGAACAGCGAACAGGCTATCATCGATGCCTGCCGTTTCCTGGAAGAGGAGTACCAGAAGCATTTCCCGGATAGCGGCTTTTTGGGTTTTGCCGTTCAGCACTCATACCAGCACGTGGGTGGAATTGAGTTCAGCGTGGGCATTACCCGGGATGATGTGTTCGGGCCATTGGTGGTATGCGGCGCCGCCGGTGCCCAGGTGAACATCATGACCGACCGGCAGATTGCTTTGCCGCCCCTGAACATGGTGCTGGCCCGGGAGCTGCTGCGCCGTACCTATATGTACAAGCTGCTGAAGGAGCACAGCCTGAAGCCGGAAGAGGATATCCGGGCGGTGTCCGAGACGCTGGTGAAACTGTCCCAGATCGTGATCGACATTCCCGAGATCCGTGGCCTGGAAATTTCTCCGCTGCTGTTCAACGAGCAGGGTGCGGTGGCCGTGAACATTGCCATAGACCTGGACAAGAACCCCGGCAAGCCCATTATCCAGCCGTATCCTAAGGAACTGGAGGAGTGGATTGTGCTGCCGAAATCCGGCCGCCGGGTGGTTATCCGGCCGGTGCTGGCCGAAGACGAGCCGGCCCACCGCCAGTTCCATGAACACCAGTCACCGGAGTCCATCCGCTACCGGTTCTTCCAGTATCGCAAGAACTTCTCCCGGGAAGACGTGGCCCAGATGGTGCAGATCGACTACGACCGGGAAATGGTGTTCATCGCCAACGCGCCCAGGCAAGACGGCGAAGGTGAGGAAACCCTGGGCACCGTGCGCACCTGGACCGATGCCGACAACCTGCGCTGCGAGTTTGCCGTGATGGTAGACGACCGCATGAAAGGCGAGGGACTGGGGGTGGCCCTGATGCAGAAAATGATCGAATACTGCCGTTCCCGGGGCACCATGGAAATGGTCGGCAACGTGTTGCCCGATAACCGCCCGATGCTGCAACTGGCGGAGCACCTGGGTTTCGAGATCAAGTTCAATCCGGAAGAAGAAGTGATGGACTTGCGGCTGGTGCTGAACGAGCCGGAAAAAGACTGGCAGCGAGAGCGGTTAAAGAAAGGGGGGCATCTGTAGCCCCCCGTTCCGGTTACTCTTCGACGATGGCGGAGCGATCTTCTCCGCCCAGGGCTTCCAGCAGGCCCGGAATCATGCGCGACAGCTCCAGGGTCATAATGCTGAACGCCGCGTCGAACTTCGCCATGGCGTCATCGGCGTCTACGTCATCCAGCTGGTCTTGCAGGGTTTCGCCGAACTTCAGCCGACGGATACCCAGTTCTTCATCCAGAACGAACGAGACGTTGTCGTCCCAGGTCAGCGCCAGCTTGGTTACCTGCATACCTGCTTCCAGGTGGTTGCGGATTTCGTCGGCCTTCAGGTCGAGCCCCTTGCAGCGAACCACGCCGCCGTCTTCTGACGGGTCTTTCAGCTCACACTCGCTGCCCAGCACAATGGTGGCCGGATGGTCGATGCTTTCGGTCAGCCAGCCGGTAAAGGTAAAGGCCGGTGCCTGTTCCACAACTGGCGGGCGAACGGGCAGGGAGCCCAGGCTTTTGCGCAGGGCAGAGGCGAGGTCTTCCGCCTGCTTGGCCGAGCCGGCATCTACCACCAGCAGGCCGTCTTGCGGTGCCAGGTAGGCAAAGCAGCGGCGGTTGCGGGAGAACGCCTTGGGCAGCATTTCCAGCATAACCTGCTCTTTGATCTCTTCCTTTTCTTTCTTGCGTACCTTGCGGCCCTGATCCAGCTCGATCGCTTCGGCACGCTCTTCCACGGCTTCTTTAACCACCGGGCCGGGCAGGATCTTTTCTTCCTTGCGCAGGGCAACCAGGTGATAGCCGTTGGCGCTGTGCACCAGCTGGTCGCCATGTTTGCCCAGGGGTGGTACCCAGCCCTGCCGGTTGGTTTCCTGGGGGCCGCAGGGCTTGAACGCATCGGCCTGGAGCTTTTCTTCCAGTTCTTCTGCAGAAATATCAAAGGGCTTGGTAAAACGGAATATCCGGGCGTTACGGAACCACATGGGGCTGAATCCTTGCTCGCGAGCTGCTTGTTTCAAAAGGGGGAGGGGATGATACGGCTACCCGGTGGCAGCCGTAAAGTGACCACGGGCTGGTCACACCTGCATGATTTCGACCAGGACGGTTTTCACAAGAAACCCGACAACACCGGCGCCGAGTACGGTGAACAGGGCGATGGTGCCAAACTTTCCAGCCTGGGATTTCTTGGCCAGGTCCCACACAATGAAACCCATCCAGACAATCAGGCCGGTCAGAAACACCAGCATGGCGATCTGGGAAAAGACTGCTTCGTTCATGATTACTCCGATTTCAACTGAAACTGATTTTTGCAGGATTGAACAAGCCGGTTACTGCTCGTCCCTCAGGAATACCCAGTTGTTGTTATCGGACTGTTCTTCGCTGAAGTAGTAGCCTTCCAGGTTGAATCCTTTCAGGTCATCGGCCTGGGTGATCCGGTTCTGGATGGCGTAGCGGCACATCAGCCCGCGGGCCTTCTTGGCGTAGAAGCTGATTATCTTGTACTGGCCGTTTTTCCAGTCTTTGAACTGAGGGGTTATCAGGCGGCCGTCAATGTTTTTCTTCTGAACGCTCTTGAAGTATTCGTTGGAGGCCAGGTTTACCAGCACCTTGTCGTCTGCCGCGAGCAGCTCGTTCAGGGCCTTGGTAAGCTTGCTGCCCCAGAAGGCGTAGAGGTCTTTGCCGCGCTTGTTCTCGAACTTCGTGCCCATTTCCAGCCGGTAGGCCTGCATCAAATCCAGCGGCTTGAGCAGTCCATACAGGCCGGACAGCATGCGCAGGTGCTGCTGGGCAAAGGCGAAGTCGTCTTCACTGAAGCTTTCGGCATCCAGCCCGGTGTACACATCGCCCTTGAAGGCCAGGATGGCCTGGCGGGCGTTGTCCGGAGTGAACGGTGTGTGCCAGGTGCGGAAGCGCTCGGCGTTGAGCTGGCCTAGCTTGTCGCTGATGCTCATCAGGTTGCTCACCTGATGGGGTTCCAGTTCCTTGAGCTGGTCGATCAGCTCGCAGGCATCATCCAGGTAGTCCGGTTGGGTATAGGTTTCCGTGGCCAGCGGGCTCTCGTAATCCAGAGTCTTGGCGGGGGAAATGATCATCAGCATGTCAGCGGATCCTCATTGCAGAAACGTCAGTAACTGGTCCCTGGTAAATGGCCAGCCAAGTTCCGCACCGGTGTCGCTGCGGCGCAGCACCGGAATGCGGGTGCCGTAACGTTCCACCAGCTCTTCAGACTGGGCAATATCCACCACATCTACCGGGATGGGCTCCGGCATGGGGGTGTTCACCAGCAGGGCTTCTGCCAGTTCACACAGGTGGCAATTGGAGGTGGTGTAAAACAGCAGTTCCATTATTTTTTCGGCTGCGCGTCGATTTGCTGGCCGTTTACACCCCGGCTGTCCTTGCCCATCAGATACAGATACACCGGCATCAGGGCTTCCGGCTCCGGATTTCTCTTCGGATCTTCCGCCGGGTAGGCCAGCAGGCGCATGCCGGTGCGGGTCGCACCCGGGTTCAGGCTGTTCACCCGAATGTTGTGGCGCTCGTCATCCAGTTCGTCGGCCAGTAACTGGGCCAGGCCTTCAACGGCAAACTTGGAGACCGCATAGGCACCCCAGTAGGCCCGCGCCTGCCGGCCAACCCCGGAGGAGGTGAAGATCATCGACGCATCATCGGATTTGCGCAGCAGCGGAATCATCGCCCGGCTGAGCAGGAACGGGGCGGTGGCGTTTACATGCATCACCTTGTTCCAGGTTTCCGGGTCGTACAGTTCTACCGGGCTGCGGGAGCCCAGAATACCGGCGTTATGCAGCAGGCCATCCAGCCGACCGAAGTTTTCCTCGATGGTCATGGCCAGTTCTTCGTAGTCCTTGACCGCCGCGCCTTCGAAGTTCATCGGCACAATGGCCGGTTGCGGATGGCCGGCGGCTTCGATTTCGTCGTAGACCTCTTCCAGCCGGCCTACGGTGCGGCCCACCAGAATCACGGTGGCGCCGTGGGCGGCGTAGGCTTTGGCGGCAGCGCGGCCAATGCCGCTGCCGGCTCCGGTTACCATGACAATGCGGTCTTTCAGAAGATCGGCGGGTGCCTGGTAATCTTGCATAACCTGTCTCCGTGTTCAGGCGTTTTCCGGCCCGAATAGTGCCGGGATTGAACGAAAAAGGGGCTTATTGTAACAGCTTTGCCAGGTCGCTGACGGTGTCGGCAATGATGTCGGCTTGCCACAGATCAACCGTGCGGGGTTGCTCGATGTAACCGTAGCGCACAGCGATGGTGCGCATGCCGGCATTACGGCCGGCTTCGATATCCCGCTCGTGGTCACCAACATACACAGCCTGTTCCGGCGCAGCACCAATTCTCTGGCAGGCCAGGAACAGCGGCTCCGGGTGTGGTTTGCGTTCGCTGACGTGGTCCGGGCAGATCAGGGTGGCGCAACGTTGGGCCAGCCTCAGTGCCTGAACCAGCGGCTCGGCAAAGCGCACCGGCTTGTTGGTGACAATGCCCCAGGGAATGCCCCGGGCTTCCAGGTTTTCCAGCAGTGAGTCCATACCCTCGAACAGGGTGGTTTCTACCGCTACGCCCGCCTCGTAAAGGTCCAGAAAAGCCGTGTGCTTTTCCGCGTAGCCGTCATGCTCCGGCTCCAGTCCGAAACCGACCCGGATCATGGCCCTTGCGCCATTGGACACCGAAGGGCGGATTTGCTCGGCCGCCAGCGGTTCAAGGTTATGGAGCTGGCGCAGCTGGTTCAGGCAGCGGATGAAATCCGGTGCGGTGTCGATCAGGGTGCCGTCCAGGTCAAACAGTACCGCAGAGGGTTTCTGGTCAGTCTTCACGAATATCCCGCGCGTGCATCAGGTAGTTGACGTCGACATCACGGCCCAGCTTGTAGCTTTTGGTGATCGGGTTGTAGGTCATGCCGGTGAGTTCCCGCACATCCAGGCCGGCGTGGCGCAGGTAGTCGGACATTTCCGAGGGCCGGATAAACTTCTTCCACTCGTGGGTGCCCTTGGGCAGCATGTTCAGCACGTATTCCGCGCCCACAATGGCAAACAGGAAGGACTTCGGGTTGCGGTTGATGGTAGACACAAACAGGTGGCCGCCCGGGCGCAACATGGCCGCGCAAGACTTGATGACCGAGCCCGGGTCCGGAACGTGCTCCAGCATTTCCAGGCAGGTGACGGCATCGTACTGGCCGGCATGGTCGGGGTCGCGGGCCAGCTCCTCGATGGTGGTCTGGCGGTAGTCCACTTTCACACCGGATTCCATGCCGTGCAGCCGAGCTACGTTCAGCGGGGCTTCGCCCATGTCGATGCCGGTTACGTGGGCACCACGCAGGGCCATGCCTTCAGACAGCAGACCGCCACCACAGCCAACATCCAGTACTTTCTTGCCTGCCAGCGATACCCGCTCGTCGATGTAGTTCAGGCGCAGGGGATTGATGTCGTGAAGCGGCTTGAACTCGCTGCTGGGGTCCCACCAGCGGCTGGCCAGTGCTTCAAACTTGGCAATCTCGTTCTGGTCTACGTTCTGGTTGCTCATGGAGTGCACCTGGTTGAGATAATTAACTGAGAATCTTGTTGCGCCAGTCGCTGACACGCAGCATCAGGTCTGGCACATCGATACGGGTCAAACGGCCGTCCTGTACCTGAGGTACGCCGTGAATCCAGCTGTGGCTTACTGCCCGGCCATGGTTGCTGTACACCAGGTGAGAGGCCGGGTCGTACACGGGCTGCAGGAACGGGTCGCTGAGATCAACGGCAATCAGGTCGGCCAGTTTGCCCGGCACCAGCGAGCCCAGTTCATGGTCGCGGCCCAGGGCACGGGCGCCGTTAATGGTCGCCATCCTGAGTGCGGTGTGTGCTGACACGGCGGCAGCATCCCCGGCCACCACCTTGGCCACCATGGCCGCGGTTTTCAGTTCGCCGAACAGGTCGAGGTCGTTGTTGCTGGCAGCGCCGTCGGTACCGATCGTGACATTGATGTTGCTGTCGATCAGCTTCTGGACCGGGCAAAAACCACTGGCCAGCTTCAGGTTCGACTCCGGGCAGTGGACGATGTGCCCTCCGGCCCGGGCCAGATGCTCCAGATCGGAATCGTCAATCTGGGTCATGTGCACATACTGGCTGTTCGGGCCGAGTACGCCCAGTTCTGCCATCCGGGCTACCGGGCGCTTGCCGGTGGCCTTTACGGCTTCGTCCACTTCGAAGGCGGTTTCGTGCAGGTGTATTTGCAGGGCCGCACCGGTTTCCTCTGCCAGCTTAACGGCTGCCGTCAGCGGTTGGTCAGACACCGTATAGGGTGCATGGGGGCCGATGGCGGGCATGATGTAGTCGTCGTGCTGCCACTGGGCAATCAGGTCGGCACCTTTGCGCAGGTAATCCTCCGGGCCGGAGCCCCACACCGTCGGGTTGTCCAGCAGGGGGAAGCAGATCTGTGCGCGCATGCCAACGTCGTGGGCCACCTGGGCAGTCACTTCCGGGAAGAAATACATATCCGAGAAGGTGGTGGTGCCGGTGCGCAGCATTTCGGCCATGGCCAGGCGGGTGCCGTCCAGAACAAAGGGTTCGCTGACAAAGCGGCCTTCGGCCGGCCAGATGTGGTCGTTCAGCCAGGTCATCAGTGGCAGGTCGTCGGCCATGCCCCGGAACAGGGACATCGCGGTGTGGCCGTGCAGGTTGATCAGCCCTGGCAAGACCACGTGCTGGTCCAGGTTGATGGTTTCCCGGGTGCGGAACTTCTGGTCTGCTTCGCTCTGGGGCAGGACATCGGCAATACGGCTGCCCTGAAGGATAACAGCCTGGTGTTCCAGAACCACGCCAAAGGGTTCCATGGGTATCAGCCAGCGCGCGTTGATCCGGGTGTCGGCCGCAGTAATGGTGTCTGCCGTCATTAACCTGCCTTGTCAGCTATTGGCACGGTTGATCGTGCCGGAAAATTCAACTCGGAAGTATAACCAGCCCGCTGCAACAGAACTACCCCGGCCACCGGGCCAATGGAGGTATAAACGAAGTAGGAAAAAGCTATACTGCGTTTTTTTCACCCCCTGCGGAGCTGTTTATGGCCAATTCCCCTTCCTCCCGTTTCATGGGCACTGTAGCCATGCGCTGGCATGGTGACCGGCTTGAGCTGCTGGACCAGCGATTGCTGCCTGGGGAGGAGCACTGGATTACCTCGGAGGGCGCTTCCGGCGTGGCTCAGTGTATTGCCGATATGGTGGTTCGGGGGGCGCCCGCAATTGGTATCAGTGCCGCCTACGGAGTTGCCCTGGCGGCACGCCATGCCGGTACTGACGATTGGCAGGGCGAGATTGAGCGGGCGATGGATGAGCTGGCCCGTTCCCGACCGACCGCGGTAAACCTGTTCTGGGCCCTGGAGCGCATGGGCAGGGTCTTCCGGGCCTGCCAGTCCTTGCCCGAAGCAGCGGAGCAACTGGCTGCCGAAGCGGTACGTATTCACGAGGAAGACCTGGCAGCCAACCTTGCCATGGCGGACCATGCGCTGGAGGTCATGGACATACAGGCGCCCATATCCGTGCTGACACACTGCAATACCGGAGCCCTGGCCACTGGTGGTTATGGCACGGCACTGGGGGTAATCCGTCGCTTGCATGAGAAGCAGTTGCTGGAACGGGTATACGCGGATGAAACCCGCCCCTGGCTGCAAGGCAGCCGGCTGACCGCCTGGGAACTGACCCGTGATGAAATCCCCGTTACCCTGAATGCCGATGGTGCGGCGGCCGCCATCCTGGCCAGCGGTAAGGTGAAGTGGATTGTGGTGGGGGCAGACCGTATTACCGCCAATGGCGATGTGGCCAATAAAATCGGCACCTACAACCTGGCGGTGCTGGCGCGTTATCACAATGTGGGTTTTATGGTGGTGGCGCCGTCCAGCACCGTGGACATGGCCCTGGCGTCTGGCGCGCAGATTCCCATTGAAGAGCGGGAAGGTACGGAAGTCCGGGAAATTCGGGGCATTGCGCTGGCGCCGGCGGGCGTGGAGGTGTTCAACCCGGTGTTCGATGTTACCCCGGCCAGCCTGATTGATGCGATCGTAACCGAGAAGGGCGCCGTCCGGAATCCGGACCTGGCGGCCATGCAGGCACTATTTGCCTGAGTCTTTGCCGGCCCCGGATTTTCCTGCGCTGGCCTGACCGGCCTGGAGGTTTGCTTTCAGGTCGGCCACCTGCTTTTCCTGCTCTTCCACGAAGTGCATGGACATCTCAAAGCTGTGGCGGGTGAATTCCAGAACCTTGCGGAAGCCTTCATCCGACAGGGTGCGGGCATCGTCATGGCGCCGGAAAATATTGATAAATTCCCGCTCCCGCTCGAACTGCAGCGGTATGCGCCCGATGCCCCAGTCGTTCAGCAGTTGCCACACCTCCGGGTTGTAGTTGCGGGTGGTGCGCATGATGAAGGGAATAGGATCGTTGCGGGCAATCAGTGCCGCAAGGCGCAGAATCAGCTCGAAGGACAGGGTAGACGTACCGTTCTCGATGGCTTCCAGCAGGGACTTGTCTTTCAGGTTGAGCGCTTCGCTCATTTCCGAAAGCGTAAGCCCGGCCACTTCGCGGATGTCTTTCATGGACTGGCCGGCGGTGAGCATGGCCCGCAGCTGATCCTGGGAGTTGATCAGCGCGCGGCCTACCCGCAGGGAGGTATCGGTGGCCTTGGCGCCGAGTCGAAGGGCAGAACCGGTAAATCCCGCTATCCGCTCCAGTATGCCTTCCGGGCTCCTGGCCTTGTTATCCCGTCCTGCCAGGCTTTCCACTTCGTCCATGGAGCGCATGGCGTGCAGGGCATCCAGCAGCATGTCCCGGAACAGGGCGGCGCGCTGCTGGCTATCCTGGTTGGCTGGCTCCCGGTCGGTGTCTGCCATGTGGTTAACGGGTTTCGGCTTTGGCCGCGAACTGTGTGGGCGACAGGATAGAGGCGGTGCGCTGGTCCAGTTCCAGCAGGTCGGCCATGATGTGGCCGCCTTCACGGATCACGAAGTCCAGTTCGTCATCGGTGGTGTCCAGGTCTGCGGCCTGCTCGTCCTGCCATTGCTCGAGGTCTTCCAGGGTGTCGAACGGCTCTTCACCGCGCAATTCCCTGCGGGCGTTGGCAATGGTCAGCCGGGTATTTTCAATCTGGCTGTGCTGGTCCTTCCGCTCGGCGTGGTTCAGGCTTACGTAGTCCATCTGCCGCTGCTGGGTAAGGAATTCGATTTCTTTCTGCAACAGGCTGAATTCCGGGTTGGTCGCAAACCGGTCTTCATGTCGCTCCCGCAGTTCATCGATAATGCCGCTGAAGTCGAAGTAACGGTTATGGGGCACCGCTTCAATCTGGTCCCAGGGCAGGGCGTGGTCCAGGGCATCTTCGCCGATGCGGGTTTTGTCGATGCGTGACGGAATCTCGATGTCCGGAATCACCCCTTTATGCTGGGTAGAACCGCCGGATACCCGGTAAAACTTGGACTGGGTAATCTTCAGCTGGCCGTGGTTCAGGGGCCGAACCGCCTGTACCGTACCCTTGCCGAAGGTTTGGGAGCCTACAACCAGGCCGCGACCATAATCCTGGATGGCGCCGGCAAAGATTTCCGAAGCCGAGGCACTCATGCGGTTAACCAGCACCACCAGCGGGCCGTCGTAAACCACGGTGGGGTCTTCGTCGTTCAGCACCTGAACATCGTTGTTGGCGTTACGGATCTGCACTGTCGGGCCTTTGTCGATAAACAGGCCTACCAGGTCATTGGCTTCGTGCAGGGCACCGCCACCGTTGTTGCGCAGGTCCATCACCACGCCATCGACGCCGTCTTCCTTTAGTTCGCTGATCAGCCGGCGAACGTCCCGGGTGGTGCTTTTGTAATTGGGATCACCTGCCTGCATGGCCTGGAAATCGGCATAGAAGGTGGGAATGGTGATCACGCCAATGCGATAGTCCTGGCCCTTACGTTCCAGTTCGATCACTTCCTTGCTGGCGCTCTGTTCTTCCAGCTTGACCTCGTCCCGGCTGATATCGATCGAGCGGGTAACGCTTTCGTCCGAGGCGTTGGCCGGAATCACTTCCAGGGTGACGGTTGAGTTGCGGGGGCCGCGAATCAGGTCCACCACTTCATCCAGGCGCCAGCCGATCACGTTGACCGGTTTTTCGCCCTCCTGTGCTACCGACACAATGCGGTCGGCCGGTTGCAGCTGGCCTTGCTTGGAGGCAGGGCCGCCGGGAACCAGGCGCACTACCTTGGTGTATTCGTTGTCGGACTGCAGCACCGCGCCAATGCCCTCGAGGGACAGGCTCATGTTGATGTTGAAGTTCTCCGAGGTGCGCGGAGAGAAGTAGGAGGTGTGCGGGTCCCACATGCCGGTGAAAGCGTTCATGTAGGCCTGGAAGGCATCTTCGCTGCGGGCCTGGTAGGCGCGCTTCAGCTGGCCTTCGTAGCGGCGGCGCAGGTTGTCTTCGATGACGTCATCTTCAGTACCATTCAGGCGCTGGGCCAGCACCGCGTTCTTGATGCGTTTGATCCAGAGCTGGTCCAGTGCCGCGCTGTCGGCTTCCCAGGGTGCTTGGGAGCGGTCAACGCGGATTTGGTCGTTGCCTTCGAAGTCCAGGTTATCAATGCCCTCGTCGATCAGCGACAGGGCAAACTGCAGGCGCTGGATAACCCGCTGCTGCACCAGGTTGTAGATATCAAAGCCCGGTTGCAGCTGGCCGGTTTTCAGGGCCGAGCCCAGGCGGTTACGGACGCTGGAGAGTGCGTCGATGTCCTGCTGGGTCAGGTAAACGCGCTGGTTGTCCAGGTAGTCCAGGTAGGCATCAAACACATCGCCAGAAAGTTCGTCACTGATGCCCAGGTTGCGGAAATGGGTGAACTGAAGCTGGCGGGCAATCAGGATGTTGGCCCGGGCCTGGTCAATGGTGGGCGCGACCGGCTTGTAGATAGCCGAGTCATCCAGCTTTGCCTGCAAACCGGACAGTCCCGGCACCAGCAGGGCAATGCCCAGTGCTGTGCAAAGCCCTGCTTTTTTCAGGGTGGCCGGCCGGGGGCTGTGTTGTCTGATTCTTTCCGCAATGCTCATAAATGCATACCTGGCGATACTGGGTGTCTGGTAACGCGTAAGCCGCTGTTCTACCCGTGACTGATAAATTTATTGTAGGCAACCGCTACACCTGTTGCCATAGGCCTTGGGTATAGCTTCGTGACAATATGTCCATATACGTTGCGCCCCGGGGTAATAGATTGGGGCAGGTTGCGGGAAGTAAAGTGGCCGGAGGGAGGCCCCCTCCGGCCGGCAGGGTCAGGAGAAGGTTTCGTTGTTCTCTGCTTTGCTCATCAGCAGCGCAGGCGGTGCGAAGCGCTCGCCGTACTGGTCAGCCAGTTGCTGTGCCCGTTCGGCAAAGGCCCGAACACCGTACTGATTGACGAACTGGATGGCGCCGCCGGTCCAGGGCGCGTAGCCAATGCCGAAGATGCTGCCGATGTTGGCATCTTCCACGGTTCTCAGCACGCCTTCTTCCAGGCAGCGGATGGTCTCGATAGCCTGGATGAACAGGATGCGGTCTTTCAGATCCTGAAGCTGCACGCTGCGGGCCTTGGCCTGGTCGACGAACAGGTTCTCCAGTTCCGGCCACAGGTATTTCTTGCCTTTGTCCGGGTACTCGTAGAAACCGGCGCCGGCGGCTTTGCCTTTGCGGTTGTGGGTATCCACCATCGCATCGATGACGGCTTCGGCCGGATGTGGCTGCCAGGTGCCGCCGGCGGCTTCGGTGTCTTTCCGGCTCTGGGCGCGGATGTGCTGCATCAGGGTCATGCTGACTTCGTCAGAAATCGCCAGCGGCCCCACAGGCATACCGGCCAGCAGCCCCGCATTCTCGATGCTGGAGGGGTGAATGCCCTCGGCCAGCATACTGATGCCCTCGTTAACAAAGGTTCCGAAGACCCGGGAGGTGAAGAAGCCGCGGCTGTCGTTGACCACGATGGGGATCTTGCCGATCTGCTGCACGTAGTCGAATGCGCGGGCCAAGGTGTCATCGGAGGTTTTCTCGCCCACGATGATTTCCACCAGCTGCATCTTGTCCACCGGGGAGAAGAAGTGCAGGCCGATGAAGTTGTCCGGCTTGGCCGAGGCCTGGGCCAACTGGGTGATGGGGATGGTGGAGGTGTTGGAGGCAAAGATGCCGTTGGCCACCATTTTCGGCTCGGATTCCTGGGTAACCTTTGCCTTCAAATCGCTGTCTTCGAACACGGCTTCGATGATCAGGTCGCAACCTTCCAGATCGTCGGCGGAAGCCGTGGCTTTAATTCGGGCCAGCACCTCGTCTTTCTGGGCTTCGGTCATGCGGCCGCGGCTGACTTTCTTGGCCAGCAGGTTCTCGGAGTAGCTTTTGCCCTTCTCCGCGTTTTCCACGGAAACATCCTTCAGCACCACCTCAATGCCGCGGCTGGCAGTGGAGTAGGCAATGCCGGCACCCATCATGCCTGCACCCAGTACGCCCACTTTCTTGAAGGTTTCTTTTTCCACACCATCCGGGCGACTGCCGCCGGCCTTGATGGCGTTGAGTTGGAACCAGAAGGTGCCGGTCATGTTCTTGGCAACCTGGCCAGTGGCCAGCTCGGCAAAGTATCGGGTTTCAATCAGGCTGCCGTTGTCGAAGTCCACCTGAGCGCCTTCCACGGCTGCTGCCAGAATCCGCTCAGGGGCAGGGTAACAGCCCTTGGTTTTTTGCCGCAGCATGGCCGGGGCGATGGCCAGTTTCTGCGCCATGGCTGGATGATGTGGGGCGCCGCCGGGGAATTTGAAGCCTTTCTGGTCCCAGGGTTGCTGGCACTTGGGATTAGCTTCGATAAAGGCCCGGGCCTTGGCGATCATGTCTTCCGATGAGCTGGCCAGTTCATTCACGATGCCCGCTTTCAGGGCCGCTTTCGGATTAACCTTTTTGCCTTCCATCAGGAACGGGAAAGCCGCTTCCAGTCCAATCATCCGGGGCAGGCGCTGGGTGCCGCCACCGCCGGGCAGCAGGCCCAAGGTCACTTCCGGCAGGCCCAACTGGGTACGGCCGTCATCAATGGCAACGCGGTAATGACACGCCAGCGCCAGTTCCAGTCCGCCGCCGAGGGCGGTGCCGTTAATGGCCGCCACAACCGGTTTGCCACAGGTTTCCAGCGCCCGCATATCGGCTTTCAGGCTGTTGATCATGGCCTCGAAGTCTTTGGCCTGCTCGCGGGTGACTTTGTACAGTTCGTTCAGGTCGCCGCCGGCGAAGAAGGTTTTCTTGGCGGAGGCGATAATGATGCCTTTGATGTTGTCCAGGTCACCTATGACCTTGTTGACGGTGTCGGTCAGGGCGGTGCGAAACTCGCCGTTCATGGTGTTAGCGGACTGGCCCGGCATGTCGATGGTCAGGGTCAGAATCTGGTCTGAACCCAGGTCGTATTGGATGGCAGTCATGGTCGGTTCCTTTTATTTGAAAGTGGCGTTCAGACGCGCTCGATGATGGTGGCAATGCCCATGCCGCCGCCCACACACAGGGTGGCCAGGCCGTAGCGCAGTTCACGGCGTTCCAGTTCATCCAGCAGGGTGCCCAAGATGATGGCACCGGTAGCACCCAGCGGGTGGCCCATGGCGATGGCGCCGCCGTTCACGTTCACTTTCTCGTCCGGAACGGACAGTTCTTTCTGGAAGCGCATCACCACTGAGGCAAAGGCTTCGTTCACTTCAAACAGGTCGATCTGGCCCACGGTCATGCCCGCTTTCTCCAGCGCCTTGCGGGCGGCGGGGGCCGGGCCGGTGAGCATGATGGTGGGGTCTGTGCTGGTGACCGCGGTGGCGACAATGCGGGCACGGGGCTTCAGACCCAGTTCCTTGCCCTTGGCTTCACTGCCAATCAGCACGGCGGTGGCACCGTCGACAATGCCGGAGGAGTTGCCGGCGTGGTGCACGTGGTTGATCTTTTCTACGTAGTGATACTTTTCCCGGGCCACGCCATCGAAGCCCATCTCACCCATCATCTGGAACGAGGGTTTCAGACTGGCCAGGGATTCCACGGTGGTGTTGCCGCGCACATGCTCGTCCCGATCCAGTATGACAACGCCGTTCTGATCAGTAACCGGAACGATTGATTTGGCGAAATAACCCTTTTCCCAGGCGTTGGCGGCTTTTTGCTGGGATTTCACGGCAAAGCCGTCGACATCTTCACGGCTGAAGCCTTCCAGAGTGGCGATCAGGTCAGCCCCGATGCCCTGGGGCATGAAGCCTGTGTGCAGGTTGGTTTCCGGGTCGGTAGCCCAGGCGCCGCCGTCAGAGCCCATGGGCACGCGGGACATGGCTTCAATGCCGCCCGCTACCACCATGTCTTCCCAGCCGGAGCGTACTTTCATGGCGGCCAGGTTGACGGCTTCCAGGCCGGAGGCGCAGAAACGGTTCAGGGTGACGCCGGCCACTTTCTCGTCCCAGTCGGCGGCGAGTGCGGCGGTTTTGGCAATGTCTGCGCCCTGGTCGCCTACGGCAGTCACACAGCCCATGACAATGTCGTCCACCTGGGCGGTATCCAGCTGGTTACGTTCCTGCAGGGCCTTGAGCACGGTGGTGAGCAGCGTGATCGGCTTAACGCTGTGCAGTGAGCCATCTTTCTTGCCGCGTCCGCGGGGGGTGCGAACGGCATCGAATATGTACGCCTCGGTGGTCATATCTGTTCCTCTGATTGTTATCCGGGCTTGTTTTCAAAGAGTGATAACCATAGCGGTTCAGTGTAGTACCCGGTAATGACAGCCGCTGCCAATCCCATTGGCGAAATTGCTCAGCCCGGAAACGAAAAATCCCCGCCGGAGCAGGGATTTTGGATCGGGGAAGCGGCGCGACTGTTTAATCGCTGCCGAGCATAACCTCCAGTGCGCGATTCAGGCGGTCGGCGTTGCTGGCGGATACGTCCTCTACCTCCGGGTGCAGGCACCACAGGGCAATCAGTTTTTCCAGCTCCTGTGCCGGCGCTTCTGTTTCTGTGTTGCCCATACCTTCGGTCAGGCGCTGCACCTGGATTTCCATCCTGCGAGGCTGGTCCTGTTCCGGGGTATCGGCGCCGGCGAGGATCTCCGCACGAATGGCCAGGTCCCGGCCCGACACTGCTGGCTGGTTCTGTGCCAGGCGGGCCCAGCTCTCAGGCACGGTTTGCGGATCCAGGGAGTTGTCTACCCGGCCCGCCACCAGGCTTTGCCAGTCGTTGATTTTCTGTTTCAACTTACGGGTGCGTGCGGTCTGGGCCAGGCGCTTTTTCAGCTCCTGAACCTGTTCCCGAACCGGCTTGGACAACGGATTACCGGCCAGGCCGTTCAATTGTTCGATGGCGCCGGCGATGGACTGGTCATCGGAGTCAGTGCCAAGTTCCCGCAGCTGGGCAACGGTTTCGAGTGCCGCCTGGTCTGCCTGTTCGGTTG
This sequence comes from Marinobacter sp. ES-1, assembly GCF_000475255.1. NCBI lineage: Bacteria > Pseudomonadati > Pseudomonadota > Gammaproteobacteria > Pseudomonadales > Marinobacteraceae > Marinobacter > Marinobacter sp. ES-1. The sequence continues at coordinate 12,274 of NZ_AXBV01000058.1, read as the reverse complement.
CCTCCTGCTGTGCGGAGCGCTGGGCATCGCGGCGGGCAAAGATCTGGTCACAGGCTGTGCGGAACGCCTGCCAGAGTTTGCGGTCTTCCCGGTGCCGGGTGATGCCGATGGCTTTCCAGTCGTTCTGCAGGGCCTTGGCTTGCTCCATGGCTTCCTGCAGGGGCTCGTGGCTGATCAGCGCCTCGGCTTTTTCGACGATGCCTTGTTTGAGGGTTTCGTTCTTTTTGCGCTCTTCGTCCAGCGGGCGCTCAAGCTGCTTCAGCAAGTCGTCAAAACGCTTCTGGATTTGCCGGTTGTCGCGGAAGTCCACGGGCCAGGCCGATTTCCACTCCTGCCGGGCAGTCTGGTGAATGCGCTCGGCGCCTTTCCAGTCGATGGCTGTCCAGTCTGCGTTGTCCAGGAAAGTAGCCAACTGGTCGCAGATGGCCTGGCGCTTCTGCAGGTTGGCCTGTTTAAGGTCCGATTTTGCCTCGAAGTAGGCTTTGCAGGGTTCGTAGGCCTTGTCAGACGCGGCCTTGAACCGGCTCCACAGGGCCCGGTCAGACGAACCGCCCAGTTCACGCCACTCGCTCTGCAGCTCCTTGATGCGCTCCGCCTTGGCTTCCGGCTCGATGGGTTGTTCTGCCAGGTATTCCATTTGCTCGCACAGGGATACCTGCTTGGGTTCGGTGGCAAAGCCCTGCCAGTCGCTGAGCTCCCGGAACTGGCCGGCAAGCAGTTGCATGCGGGCCTGGAAGCCACGACGGTTTCGGCCATCCAGTTGCTGGAACTGGTTCTGGGCGGTTTTCAGAAGTTGCTTTGACTCCTTGAACTGCCTGGCTTCCAGGGCAGCTTCCAGGTCCGGAAGGGTGGCCTTCAGAGCTGACATAACCGCGCTTTGCTGTTCCTGGTTGGCATCTGCCGGTTTCGCGGCTCTGGGTTTGCCGGCCAGCTTGCGTACAGGTTCCAGCCTGGCGGGCTGGGGGAATTCTGCCGGCCACTCCAGTTCCTTGAGCAGTTGCCTTGCAGCATCACGTTGCTCGTCGGTTGCCTCGTCTGATCCGGCCGCTTCACCCAGGCTGGCAATGCTGTCTTTCATGGTTTCCAGGTGGCGCACGGCACTCAGGTAGTTGCGCAAGCCCAGCATCTGCTGCTCGTATTCTTTCTGCTCCTGCTTGCTTACCTGGGTGTCACGGGTGGCCTCCAGCCAGCGGTTTTCCTGGGTTTTCTGCAGGGCGTCCAGGGCCGAGGCCGAAGGCAGGTCTTCTGCGGAGGCAGTTTGCAGGTCTGTCAGGGTCTGCTGGAGCAGTTCCAGGGTCTCGGTTCTCTGGCGGGCCTGCTCCTGGTGGCGCTTTTCGTCTTCCTGTACCTGTTTAAACTGTTTCAGCCGCTCCCGGCAGTCGTGCACGGCAGCCAGGAATTGCCCGGCCTGTTCGGCACTGGCGCTGGCTTCAACGCTGCGCCAGCTTTCCTGTGCTGCGTCGAGCCGGGCTTCGTAAAGCTTGGTGTCTTCACTGCGGGCCTGGTCCTGTACCTGGGTGATCAGGGCTTCGATACGCTGTTGTACGGCGGTTTCGGCGGCCTGCTGGTCTTTCACGGTTTGCAGGCTTTGCTTGATTGCCTGGTAGACACCCTTGTCCCGGCCCTTGGCCTGCTTGAGCACCTGCTGCAGGAGCTCTTCCTGCTGAAGGCCGTTGGCGGCTTCCAGGCGAATGGCAGCGGTTACGCCGTCAATGGCAAGCTGGGCGAGTTCGGGCTGTGGCGGATTGTTTCTGAGCTGGTTTTCCTGGGATTCCCGCAGAAGCTGTCGTTCGTTTTGGGCTTCCTGCTGGCTGGCCTCGGCCGCTTTTGGCGTGCTGTTTTTCGGAGCGCTTGCCGGGGTTGCCTTGCGGGATTTGAACAGTCTCTGAATGAATGCAGCCATATAAAGGTATCCTTCGGGATTGAAACCAGTCTGCGGTGGCGGCAAAGTGTGCTGCCACCGGCCACAGGCACGGTCGGGTGTGCCGGGCGGTGTGTGAAATCGGCCGGTAGTCTAGCGTTTTGCAAGCCATCGCGGAAAGGGGCTGTATGGCAAAAAGAGATGAAAATCCCGAAGACCAGGATTACAAGGCCCGCTCGGTGGCGCTGCGCCTGCTGGCTCGGCGTGAACACAGTCGCCACGAGCTGGCGCTGAAACTTCGCCAACGGAAGATTGAGCCGGCACTGATCAACACAGTCCTCGATGAATACGAGGATGAAGGATGGCTGGATGATCACCGTTTTGCCGATGTGTTTGCCCGGCAACGGATGGATGCGGGCTACGGGCCCCTGAGAATCCTGGCGGACTTGCAGCAGCGTGGGGTGAATTTCAGCCCCGGGTGCCTCAGTGAAACCACCGAAGAGCAATGGCTGGCATCGGCAGTGCGCCTGAGGGAAAGGCGGTTCGGGCTAGCAAGGCTGGATGATGACCTGAAAGAAAAGTTGCGACAGGCACGGTTTCTGGCCGGGAGGGGCTTTTCCCATTCACAGGTTGAGCGGGCACTGGAAGCGCGGGCTCCCGAAGACGAGTAACCCGGTTGGCCGGATTACAGTGTGGGCGGGATCAGCCCCAGCTCAGGCGGCAGTGCGGCTCGCAGGCTGGGTGAGTCCGATTCTGGATTGTCCGCGTTGTCGGAACCATTGGTTCCGTCTTCGGCGCTTTCATCTCTGGCATTCAGGGCGGCCAGGTCTACATCGGTTTCAGGCGGTTCTGGCAGCTCCGGCTCCGTGACCCTTACCAGCACATCATAGTAGCGACGGATGTTCTGCACGTAGGCCACCGGCTCGTGCCCACGGGCATAACCGAAGCGGGTTTTGGTGTACCACTCCTTCTGGGCCAGCAACGGCAGGAATTCTTTCACATCCATCCAGCGATCCGGGTTTTTACCTGCCGATTCCGTCAACCGTCGGGCATCTTCAAGGTGGCCATAGCCCACGTTATAGGAGGCGAGGGCAAACCAGGTGCGGTCTGGTTCCGGAATCCGGTCGGGAATTTTCTCGAGCACCCGGAGGAAATACAGGGCGCCACCTTTGATACTTTGCTCCGGGTCCAGGCGGTTACTCACGCCGATATAGTTGGCAGTGGTGCGGGTAAGCATCATTAGCCCTCGCACGCCGGTGGGGGAGACCGCATTGGCGCGCCAGTGGGATTCCTGGTAGCCGATGGCTGCAAGCAGGCGCCAGTCCAGGCCGGTTTCCCGGGCGTAGCTTTCGAAAGTGGTCTGGTAGGTGGGCAGCCGGTTGTCCACGTGGGCCATGAAGGTTTGGGCACCCACAAAATTAAGCCGGTCCAGGTGGCCATAAAAACGCTCGGCCAGCTGCTCCATCTGGCCGCTATTACGCTGGGCTTCCATGAAACTGGCGGCGGCATTGGCCAGCGAATCGTCCTGTTCCGCCGGGAACAGCCAAACCAGTTCTTCCGGTTCGTTCAGGGCGAAGCCTTCGTAGACGTCGGGGAAGAAGACGTGGTTCAGGTCGAGCTCGTTCGATGAAACCACCGCGTAGGCGAATTCCCCGGTTTCCACCCGGGCCAGAAGGCCGGCCGCATCGATTTCAGAGTGAACGGCAATAACCGGCGCTGGTTCGCCTTCCCGTGCTTCAAGCAGGTGTTCGTGGTTGCTGTCAGCCAGCATGTGGACGGTATCGCCCTGCAGGTCGTCGAGGGTTTCTGGCCTGTCCGCATCCCGGTGGTAGACCACGACGGACTGAACATTGATGCCGGTGGGCACGGTGTGGAACTTGCCTTCGAACTCCGGCAGCCTGGCGAGCCCGGCCATACCGATGTGGGCGTAGTTTCGGGAAAGAACCGAGAGGATTTCGGAGTTGTCTTCAGCAACACGGACTCTCAGCTCTACGCCCAGTTCCCGGGCAAAGTCGCTGACCAGTTCGTAGTCGTACCCGGTTGTGGTTTCCCGTTCCTGGTAATAAATAGAAGGAGCTATACGGGTAATAACGTGCAGGGCCCCTTCGTTGCGAACTTCCTGAAGGGCAGTCGGCCGGGAGCAGCCGCTGACCGCCAGTGCAGCCAGCAGAATCAGGGCCACAGGCCTGTGGCTGGTTTTAAAGGTGCTGATCAATCGTGACAAATCCCTGCGCTCCGCATCATTCGACGTTCCATGCAGTCAGGTGAATGATCCCTCCTTGCCGGAAGGTGGTCAATTGATCTGTTCAATCCATGTGCAAAACAATGTCAATTGTAGGCTTTTCCGGCCGGCTACCTGAAGCTGTATCCTGCCGCCCGTTTCGAGTATCATGGCCGCCTTTCAGACGTCTCCCGATTTCGCGCGATACAGGTTGATATCATGCTTGAACTTCGCGGCGCTCCCGCGCTCTCGCCTTTCCGTTCCCGCAAGCTGCACTCCAGGATCCAGGATATTGTTCCGGATGTAGCCCATGTGTATGCCGAGTTCATGCACTTTGTGGATCTCGATGATGACCTCTCCGACGCGGAACACGCGATTCTGGACAGGCTGCTGACATACGGCCCCAGTGTACAGGTTGAAGAACCTGAAGGAGTTCTGTTCCTGGTGGTGCCCCGGCCGGGCACGCTGTCGCCGTGGTCCAGCAAGGCCACGGACATTGCCCGCAACTGCGGCTTGCGCCAGATTCGCCGGATCGAGCGTGGTATTGCCTACTATGTGCAGTCCAGCCGTAAGCTGGGCCTGGAGCAGCGGGAAAAGATTGCTGCCCTGCTGCACGACCGCATGACCCAGACCGTCTTCCACGAAACCGGCGGTGCGGTGCTGCTGTTCAGCCACGACGAACCGCGCCCGCTGGGCCGTGTACCGGTGTTGTCCGGCGGCCGTGATGCCCTGGTTGAAGCCAACGCCCGGCTGGGCCTGGCGCTGGCGGAAGACGAGATTGACTACCTGGTGAAGTCGTTCACCGGCCTTGAACGTGATCCGACCGACGTGGAACTGATGATGTTCGCGCAGGCCAACTCGGAGCACTGCCGCCACAAGATTTTCAATGCGTCATGGGATATCGACGGGCAAGGCCAGGAGAAATCCCTGTTTGCCATGATCCGCAACACCTTCGAGATGAACAGCGAAGGCGTGTTGTCGGCCTATAAAGATAACGCGTCGGTTATCGAAGGCAGTGTGGCCGGGCGCTTCTTCCCGGATCCGGAAACCGGTGTGTACGGCTACAACAAGGAGCCGGTACACATTCTGATGAAGGTGGAAACCCACAACCATCCCACGGCTATCTCGCCGTTTGCCGGTGCCGCTACCGGCTCCGGTGGTGAAATCCGTGATGAGGGCGCGACTGGTCGGGGTTCCAAGCCCAAGGCCGGCCTGTCGGGCTTCACGGTTTCCAACCTGAATATTCCCGGCGATGAGCAGCCCTGGGAGATCGGCTACGGTAAGCCGGATCGCATTGCCTCACCGCTGGATATCATGATTGAAGGCCCGATTGGCGGCGCTGCGTTCAACAACGAATTCGGCCGTCCGAACCTGGCCGGCTACTTCCGTACCTTCGAGGAGAAAGTGCCTGGCGCAGCTGGTGAGGAAGTGCGCGGTTACCACAAGCCCATCATGATTGCCGGTGGTCTGGGTAACATCCGCGAAGATCATGTGGAGAAGGGTAATATCCCGGTTGGCGCCAAGCTGATTGTACTGGGAGGCCCCTCTATGCTGATCGGCCTGGGTGGTGGAGCGGCGTCTTCCATGGACTCTGGCTCCAGTAACGAAAACCTGGACTTTGCCTCGGTTCAGCGGGACAACCCGGAAATGGAACGCCGCTGCCAGGAAGTGATCGACCGCTGCTGGCAAATGGGCGATGACAACCCGATCTGCTTTATTCACGACGTGGGTGCGGGTGGTTTGTCCAACGCCATGCCCGAACTGGTCAAAGACGGCGGCCGTGGCGGCAAGTTCGAATTGCGGGATATTCCGAGCGACGAGCCCGGAATGTCGCCCCTGGAAATCTGGTGTAACGAATCCCAGGAACGCTACGTAATGGCCGTGGCGCCGGAGAATATCGACCTGTTCGATTCCCTGTGCCGTCGTGAGCGTTGCCCCTATGCGGTGATCGGTGAAGCCACCGAAGCGCACCACCTGGAACTGGGCGATTCCTACTTTAACGACAAGCCGGTGGACCTGCCGATGGAAGTGCTGTTCGGCAAGCCGCCGAGAATGCACCGCAGCATTACCCGCTCTTCGTTCACCAAGCCGGTGTTCGATTCCACCAAGATCGATATCCAGGATGCCATTCGCCGTATTCTGCGTTTGCCGTCTGTGGGTTCCAAGAGTTTCCTGATCACCATCGGTGACCGCACAATTACTGGCCTTGTGGCCCGTGACCAGATGGTTGGCCCCTGGCAGGTGCCGGTGAGCGATGTGGCGGTTACCGCTGCCTCTTTTGATGTACGTACCGGCGAAGCCATGGCGATGGGCGAGCGCACACCGGTTGCCGTCATTGATGCGCCGGCTTCCGGCCGTATGGCGGTGGGCGAGGTAATTACCAACCTGGCCGCGGCGCCGATCGAAAAGCTTTCGAATATTCGCCTGTCTGCGAACTGGATGGCTGCAGCCGGTCACCCGGGTGAAGACGAGAATCTCTACGAGACCGTGCGCGCAGTCGGTATGGAGCTGTGCCCGGAGTTGGGTATTACCATCCCGGTGGGCAAGGACTCCATGTCCATGAAAACCACCTGGGAAGAAGACAACGGCGAGCAGAAGAGTGTGACTGCGCCGCTGTCTCTGATTGTCAGCGGCTTTGCGCCGGTTACCGATGTAGCCCGCACACTGACGCCCCAGCTAAGAACAGATGCCGGTGAAACCGACCTGATCCTGGTTGACCTGGCTGCCGGCCAGAACCGCCTGGGTGGCTCTGCACTGGCGCAGGTTTATCGCCAGGTAGGTGCCGTAGCGCCAGACCTGGACGACCCGGAAGACATCAAGGCCTTCTTTGCGGTGATTCAGGGCCTGAACGGCGACGGCAAGTTGCTGGCGTACCACGATCGTTCTGACGGCGGCCTGTTTGTCACACTGGCAGAAATGGCGTTTGCCGGCCGCACCGGTGTGGATATAAAGCTGGACGGCCTGGCGGAAGACAGCTCGCAATTTGCTCGCGAGCTGTTTAACGAAGAACTGGGGGCAGTCATCCAGGTGCGTCGTGACGACACCGAGTTTGTCCTGCAGCAGTTCTCGTCGGCTGGTCTGGGCGACCACACCAGTGTGGTGGGTACCCTGAACGATAAAGACCGCGTGCGCCTGACCTTTGCCGGCGACAACGTGGTGGATGAGTCCCGCACAGAGTTCCAGCGCCTGTGGGCGGAAACCAGCTATCGCATCCAGTCTCTGCGCGATAATGCGGACTGTGCCCGGGAGGAGTTTGATAACCTGCTGGACGCTGAAGACCCCGGCCTGAACGCCGAGCTGACCTTCGACATTAACGAAGACGTTGCCGCGCCGTTCATCAACACCGGCGCCCGGCCGAAAGTGGCTGTGCTGCGTGAGCAGGGCGTAAACGGCCAGGTTGAAATGGCAGCTGCCTTCGATCGTGCCGGTTTTGAATCAACAGACGTGCACATGAGCGACCTGCTCTCTGGCCGCATCACCCTGGATGATTTCCAGAGCCTGGTGGCGTGTGGCGGGTTCTCCTACGGTGACGTTCTGGGTGCCGGTGAAGGTTGGGCCAAGTCCATCCTGTTCAATGACCGCGTTCGGGATCAGTTTGCCGCGTTCTTCAATCGCCAGGACACGCTGGCATTGGGCGTGTGCAACGGTTGCCAGATGCTGTCGAACCTGCACGAGCTGATTCCGGGTAGCGAAGGCTGGCCTCGCTTTGTCCGTAACCAGTCTGAGCAGTTTGAAGCTCGCCTGGTGATGGTGGAAGTAGCGCAGTCTCCGTCTGCATTCCTGGACGGCATGGCCGGTTCCCGGATGCCGATCGCTGTGGCCCACGGTGAAGGTCGGATTGAATTTGCCGCAGCTAATAACGCCCAGGCGCTCATCGAAAATGAGCTGGTAGCCATGCGTTACGTGGACAACCGGGGCGAGGCGACGACTCGTTACCCCTACAACCCGAACGGTTCCGAGGCGGGCATTACCGGTGTTACCACCCGTGATGGCCGGGTGACCATCATGATGCCGCATCCCGAGCGGGTATTCCGTGCGGTTCAGCACTCCTGGCGCCCGGATGGCTGGCAGGAAGACGGCCCCTGGATGCGTATGTTCAGAAATGCGAGACGCTGGTTGGCTTGATCAACCCCTGAGTCCGTCTTGACAAAGCCGGCCTGAAGAGCTTCTGTTGGAAGCACCCTTCAGGCCGGTTTTTTTGTGTAAAAAAGTCCGAAAACTTGTCAGTCAAGGTCTTGACTCGCGAACTTTATGCACATTTTTGCGGGTGCGTTGTGTGATCTGTGAACAGAGTCAGAGATTTACGCCTGATTTTTGTTCGACAAACATAAGTTATTGAAAGATAATAATTAAATTAAATGGGCGATTTTGTCGCCAGTTTAAGGAAAGGTCAGTAACAATGGGGCTCAGGGACGGATTCCCAGAAACTATCCCCAGAGTTATCCACAGAAACTGTGGGTAAGTTTGGAAACCCTAATGCTGAGCGAAACTTGATCAATCTGGAGCGGGCTATGTACAAGTTGTGTTACTTCGTGCCGGAGAGTCATTTGAGGCAAACCAAGCAGGCCCTGTTCGATGCCGGTGCGGGGAAGATCGGTGATTACGATCAGTGTGTCTGGCAATGCAAAGGGCAGGGCCAGTTTCGTCCGCTGGCAGGAAGTGATCCTTTTTTGGGCAGTCAGGGCGAGCTGGAGACCGTATCGGAGTACAAGGTCGAGCTGGTTTGCGATGATGCGGTGATCGGCAAGGCGGTTGCGGCGCTGAAGCAGGCTCACCCCTATGAGGAGCCTGCGTACGAGGTTTTCCGGCTGGAAAACTTCTGATCAGCCCTTCTTCGCCATCGGGTGGCGAATGTCTTTAATGTGCACGCCATAGCTTTCGCTTTTCATATCCTTGAGGAACAGCTCAAGGGTTTTTCGTACGGTAGGAAAGGAAATTTCGTCCCAGGGGATATCGTCGGGGGTGAACAGCTTTGATTCCAGGGACTCTTGCCCGGCGCCGAATTGCCCGTCTGTAAGGGTGGCGCGATAAAACATGTGCACCTGGTTGATGTGGGGAACATCAATAATCGAGTACAGGCCATGGATGGTAACTTCCGCCAGGGCTTCTTCCCGGGTTTCCCGGGCGGCTGCTTCCATGGTGGTCTCCGCGTTTTCCATAAACCCTGCAGGCAGGGTCCAGTAGCCATAGCGGGGTTCGATCGCGCGCTTGCATAACAGAATCTGGCCTTCCCACACCGGAACCGTGCCGGCAACAATGCGCGGGTTCTGGTAATGTATGGTCTCGCAGCTGACGCAAACATAGCGATGCCGGTTATCTCCCTCTGGAATACGTTGTTCAACCGGCTGGCCGCATGTGCTGCAATACTTCATTGTTTTCCCCGTATACTGAGTGTCCGTTGGTAGTCAGTTTAACGATCCGGACTGCCTGTGTCTCACTCAATATTGGCAAGTAACCGGAGTAAAGAGTGGAAGACCTGCTAACCGAACGGTTGTCCAAATACGCCCCCAGGCAACTGGCCCTGGATTACCCCGAAGCCGGCGTGCTCGTTCCGGTCACCGATAATCACCGCAACCCCGAGATCATTTTCACGCTCCGGTCCGAGCATATGAAAACCCACCGCGGGCAGGTTGCTTTCCCTGGGGGCAAGCGGGATCCCGAAGATGCTTCCCTGGCGGAAACCGCGTTGAGGGAGACCCATGAAGAGATCGGCCTGCCGCCGGACCAGGTTCGGCTCATTGCGCCGCTCAGCCAGGTGATGTCTTTGCACCGGATTGTCGTAACTCCATACGTGGGCCTGGTGCCGGTTGATCACCCGTTACAGGCAAATCCGGCGGAAATTGAAAGTATCTTCCGTGTTCCGGTTTCTTTTTTCCTCGAGGACAAGCGCGAACGAACGGATACCCTCAGCTTCCAGCACAATACCCTTTACGTGCCATGCTATCGCTGGGAGCGTTATCAGATATGGGGTTTGTCGGCCGTGGTTCTGGTCGATTTTCTGAATGCTGTGTACGATGCCGGCATCGATATTCTTGAGCCGCCCCGGTAGGGCGACGGAGGAGTTCTATGTTTTATAGCCTGGGTCAGCGAAAGCCCGAAAAAGACGGCGATGGCCAGTTTGTCGCCCACAACGCCACCGTGATTGGCAGCGTAAAGCTGATGGAGAAATCCAGTATCTGGTTCAATGTGGTGATTCGTGGCGACAACGAGTTGATCACCATAGGCCCGGAATCAAACATCCAGGACGGTTCGGTTCTGCATACCGATCCGGGAATTCCACTTAATATTGGGCGTGGTGTGACCGTCGGACACAAGGCGATGCTGCATGGCTGTCAGATCGGGGATTATTCGCTGATTGGCATTAATGCGGTGGTGCTCAATGGCGCAAAGATCGGCAAGCACTGCCTGATTGGTGCGAACACATTGATCCCGGAAGGAATGGAAATTCCGGACGGCTCCATGGTGATCGGTTCCCCGGGCAAGGTTCGTCGTGAGCTGAATGACAGCCAGAAGAAAATGCTGGAGTTCAGTGCGGCTCACTACGTGAAGAATGCCGAGCGTTACCTGGCTGATCTGCAGCAAGTCGAGATTTAACCATGAAAACTGCCGATAGAGTTCGCTCCCCCTGTGTCAGCATTTGTGCGCTGGACCAGAATGACACCTGCATAGGCTGTCAGCGAACCGGGGATGAAATACTGCGCTGGACCATGATGACAGACGAGGAGCGCCGGGAGGTTCTTCGAAAGGTGGCTGAGCGTGGAAAGAAAGTTGCTATCTAATCTATACACAGGAAGACAGATTCAATGACTGGTTCAGAGCAGACTGTCCGGATTGGTACACCGCTGAAGCCTGGTACAACGCGCGTGCTTTTTTGCGGCTCAGGCGAGCTTGGTAAAGAAGTGGTAATCGAGCTGCAGCGCTACGGCGTGGAAGTGATTGCCGTGGATCGCTACGAAAATGCACCGGCCATGCAGGTCGCCCACCGCAGCTATGTGGTTGATATGCTCGATGGCGCGGCACTGAGGGCGGTCATTGAAAAAGAACGCCCGCACCTGATTGTTCCTGAAATCGAGGCCATCGCAACCGCTGAGCTGGTGCGGCTTGAAGAAGAAGGATACAGGGTTGTTCCGACCGCGCGTGCCGTCAATCTGACAATGAACCGCGAAGGTATCCGCCGCCTGGCTGCGGAAGAGTTGGAGTTGCCCACTTCAGCCTACCGGTTTGCCGGCAGCCGCGAGGAGTACCTGGCTGCCGTCGAAGAAATCGGCCTGCCATTGGTAGTCAAGCCGGTGATGAGTTCTTCGGGTAAGGGGCAGAGCCTGGTAAGAGACAATGCGGAGATAGAAGCGGCCTGGGAGTATGCCCAAACCGGTGGCCGGGCAGGGAAGGGGCGTGTCATCATCGAAGGCTTTGTGGATTTTGATTATGAGATCACCCTGCTGACCGTTCGCCACCGTGACGGTGTTTCGTTCTGCGATCCCATCGGGCACCGCCAGGAAGATGGTGATTACCGGGAATCCTGGCAGCCGCACCCTATGGCTCCCAAAGCCCTTGAGCGTTCCATGGAAATTGCCCGGGCTGTTGCTGACAACCTGGGTGGTTACGGTGTCTATGGTGTGGAGCTGTTTGTAAAAGGCGATCAGGTCTGGTTCTCGGAAGTATCCCCGAGGCCACACGATACTGGCCTGGTTACCCTGATGTCCCAGGACCTGTCCGAGTTTGCCCTGCACGCCCGGGCTATTCTTGGTTTGCCTGTTCCGGTAATTCGCCAGCAAGGACCAACGGCTTCGGCGGTCATTCTTCCTGAAGGCGAGTCAGTTGATGTCTCATACAGTGGAGTAGAGCTGGCACTTGCTGAGCCGGATACCCAATTGCGGTTGTTTGGCAAGCCGGAGTTGAAGGGGCGTCGTCGCATGGGGGTGGCGCTGGCAAAGGGGAACTCTATAGAGGAGGCCCGGCAGCGTGCTTTAGCTGTTGCGGATGCCGTTAAAGTAGAGCTTTAATGATGTGCCTGTAGCCGGAGTGTTGGCGGCGAAAAGGACTTTTCAAAAAAGTTTAAGGCAACCGTTGACACCTGTGCTGAGGTCTGTAGAATGCGCATCTCGCTTGAGGGGCAACGCCGGAAACGGAGCAAAACCTCAGCGATAACCGATTGAAAGTATTCGAAAAATTGCTTCAGAAATTATTCGAAA
>NZ_AXBV01000057.1:0-881 GCF_000475255.1 Marinobacter sp. ES-1 | reverse complement strand
TACTAATGGGTTCGAAAGTAAGCGAACATCATTTATAATGTAGGCTCCGTTCGCCAAGCTTATCGGATATTTACACACATGCGCCACGATGACGGTCGTAAACTTGATCACAAAACATTAGAAGCCATTCGCGTTCGCGCCGTTCAACGGGTCATGGATGGCGAGAGTCCAGAAGTCGTCATCAAAGCGCTGGGGATGAGCCGAGCACGAATCTATGAATGGCTGGCTGCCTACCGCGAGGGTGGCTTTGACGCGCTCAAGGCCAAGCAGATTTCCGGTCGTCCCAAGAAACTGAGCGGTGCTCAGATCCGGGAGCTGTATATCTGGATAACGACCTTTACGCCGGACCAGTTGAAGTTTGATTTTGCCCTGTGGACTCGGGGCCGAGTGCGTGAGCTCATCCGGCAAAAGTTCAACGTCCGGTTAAGCGATGTCTCGGTCGGTCGTCTGCTTCGAAACCTGGGGCTGACGCCTCAGAAACCCCTGCATCGGGCCTACCAGCAAAAGCCAGAGGCCGTGAAACAATGGAAAGAAGAGACCTACCCGGAAATTCGCAAGGAAGCAAAAAAAGTCGGCGCCACCATCTATTTCGGCGATGAAGCCAGCATTCGGTCTGATTATCACAGTGGCACCACCTGGGCACCCAGGGGTGAAACTCCGATCATCCGTAATACGGGCAGTCGCTTCAGCATCAATCTGATCTCGGCCATCTCGCCTCGCGGCGAGCTTCGCTTTAAGACCATTCAGGGCAACATGAACACCGATGCGTTTCTTGGTTTCCTCAAGGCTCTGGTGCAAGACGTTGACAAGCCGGTTTTCCTGATCCTCGATAACCACCCGGTTCATCATGCTCGTCGGGTTCGAGACTATGTTGAGAGTCT
>NZ_AXBV01000056.1:0-39484 GCF_000475255.1 Marinobacter sp. ES-1 | reverse complement strand
TCCGTTTTTTGTATCCGGGTTTCACAAAACTGAAATACATGGTCTATAACTTCCTGATAACAAAACGTTAGCGAAACCGCATAACACTGTTTCAGGGGAATGAATGACCATGGCACTGCGCAAGACACGGATATCAGCACTGGCCACCCTGCTGGCCGCCACGACCGCCTCCGGTAACCTTCTGGCTGAAGAACTTCGACTGATCACCTGGGGCGGCTATGCCCCGGATGAGGTGGTGGCCCAGTTCGAAGAAGAGACCGGCATCGATGTGCAAATTACCCTGTCCAACAACGAAGACATGATCTCCAAGCTGCGGGCCACCGGCGGCGCCGGTTTCGACCTGGCCCAGCCCAGCCAGGATCGCATCGTGGGCGTGCAGCGCCAGTTCAACATCTACAAGCCCATCGACTACAGCCGGGTTAATACCGATCAGCTGCAGCCGTCGATGGTCAAGGCCACCCGGGAATCGACAGCCCTGAACGGCCAATCCTTCGGGGTGCCGTCTGTCTGGGGTACCAGTGGTTTGATCGTACACAGCTCGGTGGCAGATACCGTCACCGACTACACCGATCTGTGTGACCCGGCGGTGGCCGGCAAGGTCAGCTACCGGCTCAAGCGCCCGACGCTGATGGGCTTTGCCTTCGCCATGGGCATGGACCCGTTTGCTGCCTATAACGATCGCGATGAGTACCAGTCCATCATGGCGAAAGTGGAAGACAAGCTGATCGACTGCAAGGCCAACGTGAAAACCTACTGGACCGGCGGCGACCAGCTGCTGTCGTTGCTGCGTACCGGTGAAGTGACCGCCGCCATGGCCTGGGATGCCGGTGGCTGGAAGCTGAACGCAGAAAACCCCGAGATCCGCTTTGTGGCACCGGAATCCGGCGCTTTGGGCTGGATTGATACCTTTGCCATTCCCCGCCGCAGCGAGAACGAAGAGGCTGCCTACAAGTGGATCAACTTCGTGATGCAGCCGGAGATTGCGGCGAAAATTACCAATGCGTCCGGAAACTTCACCGCCTCCAAAGGCGCCGACGAGTTTGTGAAAGCCGAGCTGCGGGATGCCTATCGCCTGAGCTTTGATGACGAAGCCATCAACAACATCAAATGGTATCCGCCGGTACCGCCGGGGCTGGAAGCCATGGAAGGCCAGGTGCTGGATCGCGTCCAGGCTGCCAACTGATCCCTATGGCAACAGAGTCTGACCTGTCCTGTAACGGGCTGATCCGCCGCTTTGGCAAAACCTCAGCGGTGGATCACATCTCGCTGGATGTGCCGGCCGGCACCTTCTTCTCCATTCTGGGGCCTTCCGGCTGCGGCAAGACCACCCTGCTGCGGCTGTTGGCGGGCTTCGACAAGCCGGATGAGGGCGATATCTTCATCCGTGGCCAGCGCATGAATGATGTGCCGCCCAACAAGCGCCCGGTGAACATGGTGTTCCAGCACCTGGCGCTGTTCCCCACCATGACCGTCGGCGATAACATCGGCTATGGCCTGAAACGCCGAAAGGTGCCCGTGGCCGAGCGCCGCAAGCGCATTGCCCGGGTGCTGGAGCAGGTGGGCCTGCCCGGGCTGGAGCACCGTAACCCGCAGGAACTCTCCGGCGGCCAGCGCCAGAGGGTGGCTTTGGCCCGTTGCCTGGTGCTGGAGCCCACCCTGCTGTTGCTGGATGAGCCGCTTGGTGCGCTGGACCTGAAGTTACGGGAACAGATGAAGGTGGAGCTGAAGCACCTGCAGAAGCAGTTCGGCACCACCTTTGTTTACATCACCCACGACCAGTCCGAGGCCATGGTGATGTCGGACCAGGTGGCGGTAATGAAAAGCGGCCGCTTTGAACAGGTGGCGCCGCCGGAGGAGCTGTACCGGGAACCCGCCACACCCTTTGTGGCGGGGTTTGTGGGGGATAACAACCGGCTCTCCGGAGAGGTCGTCACCCTGGCGGACAACATGGCCGATATCCGGCTGGATAACGGCGAAGTGGTCCGGGGCCGGCTTGCCGCCAACGGGCTGTCCAGCGGTGACCGGGCCGAGTTGTATGTGCGCCCGGAATCCCTGATGTTCACCGGTGAGGCCCTGAAAGACGGTTTCAGTGCCATGCAGGCGAAGGTACTGACCACCCTGTTTGACGGTGCCAACAGCCGGGTTGAGGCAGAAAACGGCGGCCAGCCGGTGTTTGCCCGCCTGCCGCAGGACGGCACGGCACCGCGCCTGACCACCGGCGCGGAGATCCGCCTGGCCTGGGATCCGAAACTGGCGCGGGTCTACGGAGCCGGTCAGTCGTGAATGCCTCTGCCAGCCGTTTGTCCCTCTGGTTGCTGTTAACGCCGTTTCTGCTCTGGATTGTGTTGCTGGTTCTGGTGCCGCACCTGCAGATGCTGCGGGTGTCGTTCCAGGTGCGGGAAAGCTGGGATACCCTGGCCTGGGGGCTGGAGCAGTATCAGAATTTCTTCAGCGAATCCTATTACTGGCGAACCTTCGTGCGTACCGGGGTGATGTCGCTGTTCACCACCTTCCTGACCCTGCTGATTGCCTTCCCCATTGCCTGGTACATTGCCCGCCTGGCCCGGGGCCGGAGCAAGGGCATCCTGTTCCTGGCTTGCCTGATCCCGTTCTGGGCCAGTGAGTTAGTGCGTACTTACGGCTGGATGATCCTGCTGCGGGAAAGCGGCCTGTTCAGCTCCTGGCTGCAGGCGCTGGGCTGGGTCGACGGCCCGGTGGAGATGCTTTACAACGATGTGGCGGTGATCATCGGCCTGGTCTACAACGGCCTGCTGTTTATGGTGGTGCCCCTGGTCACCACGCTGGATGGTATGGACGAGAACCTGGTGGAAGCCGGTTACGACCTGGGCGGCGGCCACGCTACCGTGCTGCGGGAAGTGGTCATTCCCTGGGCCATGCCGGGCATTGTTTCCGGCTGTATCGTGGTGTTCATGCTCACCCTCGGCAGTTACCTGACACCGATCCTGATGGGTGGCAAGGACAGTGCCTGGTTTACCGAGCAGATTTTCACCCAGTTTATTACCCGGTTTAACTGGGAGCAGGGGGCTGCCCTGGGGGTCTTGCTGCTGGTGCTGTCATCGCTGATGGTGTGGCTGGGCCTGAAACTGACCGGTCAGTCTCTGCGCAAGGTGATGGGGTGATGCCATGATCCGTTCCGTGCCCCGGTCCCGGTTGTTTGATGCCCTCTACCTGGGCTACCTGGTGGCGTTCTTTGTGTACCTGGCCCTGCCGCTGCTGGTAACGGCCGTGTTTGCCTTCAACGACTCACCCTTTCCGTCATTGCCCTGGCAGGGCTTTACCCTGGACTGGTACCTGGCCGATGGCAGTGAGGGGCGTACCGGGCTGTTTCACGATGACAGTCTGCTCGGCGCCCTCTGGGTCAGCACCAAGATCGCGTTCTGGGTCACCCTGGCCAGTGTGGCGCTGGGTTGCGTGAATGCTGTGCTGTTCGAGCGCTTGCAGTTCCGGGGTAAGGAATTCCTGTATCTGTTAATGCTGTTGCCGCTGGTGATTCCCGGGGTCATTCTGGGGGTATCCATCCTGGTGTTCTACAGTGGCACCGCCAATGAGGTGTCGCGGCTTTGGGGTATCGAACTGGATGTGTTTCGGCCCGGTATGCCCCTGGTGGTGATGGGCCAGGTGACCTTTATCACCACACTGGCTACCCTGGTGATCGGCGCCCGGTTGCGCAAGTTTGACCGGCAACTGGAGGAAGCCGCCCTGAACCTGGGGGCAACGCCGCTGGTGGCCTGGTTTACCGTTACCTTGCCCTGGTTGCTGCCGTCCATTCTGGGCGCGGCCGCCATGGCGTTCCTGATGTCCTTCGAAAACTTCAACACTACCGTGATGCTCACCGGCAGCGATACGCCGCTCACCGTGGCGCTGTTCAATCGCCTGCGGGAAGGCTCGACACCGGTTCTCAATGCGGTGGCGCTGTTCCTGATGGTGGTGTCGGCCCTGCTGGCCCTGTTTACCCTGCGACAAAAAGGCTCAGGCTAAGCGGGTCTTTTCTAATTACACCGATACCGGGCTGTGGGGCGAGGTGGCCATACTCGACCACCCGGATCTGGTGCTGCACCTGGCCAGTCGCTCGGCGAAGAGCCTGGTAATTGCCACCATTTGCGGACTGATTGCCGACCGGGCCCTGTACCGGGCTAAACATGCCGGCCGCAACCGGGTGGTTGCGGCCGGTAACTGAAGATCAGTGCCAGATATTGCTGTCGATTTTCTCTTGCAGCTCCGGGTAATCCTTGGATTTGAAGTGAGGCACCAGGCCTTCCTTGCGTTGGGCCAGGTAGTCCTTGGTGAGTTTCACCACGGTGCCGGACAGCAGCACGATGGCAATCAGGTTGATGGTCGCCATCAGTCCCATAGAGGCATCGGCCGCGTTGAACACGGTTACCACGGCCTCGTAACCACCCCAGACCACCATGCCCAGTGCCGCCAGGCGCAGAATAGTCAGGCCCAGTGTATTGCCGCCCTTCAGGTACACCAGCGCGTTCTCGGCGTAGGTGTAGTTGGCCACAATAGAGGTAAAGGCAAAGAACAGGATGGCGATGGCAATGAAGTAACCGCCGAAATCCCCGAGGTGAACTTCCATGGCCTGCTGGGTAAGCTGGGTGCCGGTTACGCCGGAACCCGGCTCCAGAACGCCGGCCAGCAGGATCATTACGGCAGTGGCGGTACACACGATAATGGTGTCGATAAACACGCCGAAGGCCTGTACCAGCCCCTGTGAAGACGGGTGGTGCGGAGCAGGTGTGGCCGTGGCGGCGATATTCGGGGCAGAACCCATGCCTGCCTCGTTGGAGAACAAGCCGCGCTTGATGCCGTTGAGCATGGCCGCGGTGATGGAACCGGCCGCGCCACCGGCGGCTTCTTCAAGGCCGAATGCGCTCTTGACGATCATCGCCAGGATGCCCGGCACTTCGGTGATGTTCATGGCCATCACAATCAGTGCCAACAGCACGTAGGCACCGGCCATGAACGGCACCACAAATTCCGCGAAGCGTACAATCTTGCGCAGGCCGCCGAAAATCACGATGCCGGCAAAGAACGCGATCGCAATACCCACGCCCAGTTTCGGTGTACCGAAGGCACCTTCCATGGCATCTGCAATGGAGTTGGCCTGTACTGCGTTGAATACCAGGCCGAAGGAAATGATCAGGCACACCGCAAAGATGGCGGCGGCCCAGGGCGCTTTCAGGCCCTTGGCAATGTAGACCGCCGGGCCGCCCCGGTACTGGCCTTTGCCGTCACGCACCTTGTACAGTTGCGCCAGGGTGCTTTCGGCATAGCCGGTGGCCATGCCTACCAGCGCCACCATCCACATCCAGAAAATGGCACCGGCGCCACCCAGGTAAAGGGCGACCGCCACGCCGGCCAGGTTACCGGTACCGACCCGCGACGCGAGGCTGGTACACAGGGCCTGGAACGGCGAAATACCGTGTACATCGCTCTCGCGGGAACCGCGGATGGCACGGACCATTTCGCCAAAGTTGATGAACTGCAGAAAACCCAGGCGAATGGTAAAGAAAACACCCACGGCCAGCAGGCCGTATACGAGGACGTAGCCCCAGAGAATCGAATTAAGAAAATCGACAATTGCAGTCATGGAGTGACGCCTTGTGATTTGTGGATGAAAGTTAACGAAGTCGCGGGGAAGTCTAGCACGGTGAAATTACAGGCAGACTGCGGAAATCCGTGATTGCCGGGCTGCTGGGGATGTGCAGCCCGGCCTGAGTGGTGGCCTCAGACCACCAGTACCGGGCACTTGGCCTGGGAGGCCACCCGGTGGGACACACTGCCGAGGAACATGCCGTCTTTGTCGCTGTTGGTGCCCTTGGTGCCAACCACGATCAGGTCTGCTTCCTTTTCCTGGGCAAACTTCACAATCACCTTGGACGGCCGGCCCGCTTTCACGAAACCGCGCACCTTGGTAGCCCCATGCTCCTTGGCAAACTCCTTGGCGTGGTTCACCACCTCCTTGGCGTAGTCCGACAGCACCTTGTCTGGAATGTCCATGTCATCCGGACGGCCAATCGAGAGCGAGGCCTCGAACAGGCTGTGGTGTTTGTAGACACAGATGATGAAAATTTCCGCATCCGGTATCAGTCGCTGCAGCTCGATGGCCTTGTCCAGGGCCTTCAATGAGGTTTTGGAACCGTCTACGGCAGCCAGAATTCGTTTGAACATACCAGTCTCCTGTCAGTGGCCGGTTGCCCGGTTCAGTCTCGGTAAGCCAGGTCCCGCAGGAACAGCGCAATATCCGGGAAGGCAATGATCAGGCCGGCAGCAGCCACCAGCATGAAAATGAAAGGCGGCGTGCCTTTGATCACTTCCAGGTAGGGCCGCTTGAAAATCGCAATGGCGGTGAAAATATCGCAGCCAAACGGTGGTGTGGCAGAGCCGATGGCCACCTGCAGGGTAATCAGTACACCCACCAGCACCGGGTCCAGCCCGGTGGCCTGGATGGCCGGGGCGAAGATCGGCGTGAGTACCAGGATCACCACAATCGGGTCTACAAACATGCAGGCAATGAAGAAGGCCACACAGATGGCAATCAACACACCGACCGGGCCGGCGTCATTCACACCCACTGCTTCAAGAATGCTTTGCGGAATCTGGGCGAAGGAGATAATCCAGGAGAAGCCGTTACCCACGGCCACCAGGATAAACACCACGGCGGTGATCAGGCCGGTGGACTTGGCAATCCGGTAGACATCGGTGAGTTTGAGCGACCGGAAAATCACAAACTCCAGCAGGAAGGCGTAAAGCACGCATACAGCAGCCGCCTCGGTGGGGCTGAAGATACCGCCGTAGATACCGCCCACGATGATCACCGGGAACATCAGCGGCCAGGACGCATCCCGAACCGACAGTGCCCGCTCCTTCCAGGACGCTTTTGGCTCTGTAGGTACCTGGTTCTTGTAGGCGTAGATCAGGCAGTACACCGAGAACATGAACAGGATCAGCAGGCCGGGGCCGATGCCGGCAATAAACAGCTCGGCAATGGAGGTCTCGGAGATAACCCCGTAGATGATCATGCCGATACTGGGCGGGATCAGGAAGGCGATATCACTGGCGTTGATGATCAGCGCCAGGGTGAAGGGATCGGAATAACCGGCTTTCAGCATCTTGGGGCGCAGGGGCGAGCCTACCGCCACTACCGTCGCCTGGGTTGAGCCGGAAACTGCACCGAACAGGGTGCAGGAGGTGGCGGTACTGATCGCCAGGCCACCTTTTACATGGCCGATGAACGACATGACCATGTTGATCAGCCGGTCGGCCGACTGGCCCCGGGTCATGATATCGGCGGCCAGGATAAACATGGGCACCGCGATCAACGACGCCGGCCGGATGCCACCCATCATCTGCTGGACGAATGTGCCCATCTGGCCGAAGCCGTCAAACATCATTACAAAGCCGAACACCGCAGCGGTGATCAGCGGGATCATCATCGGGAAGCCCAGAAGCAGCAGCCCGATCATGATAATCATCATCATAGTTGCCATGGTGTGAATATCCTTAGTGGTTCGGGTTCATGCGCTTCAGACTTCGGTTTCGGTATCGGCGTAGCCATCCACCACACCCGTCGACAGATAAACGTCTTTACTGGTGAGGTTTTTGATGGCGGTCAGGAAATACTGGATGCCGGTAATGGCAAAACCGACCGGTACCCAGACGTAGATCCACCAGATGGGCAGGCCCAGCGCCGGCAGAATGCGACCACGGCCGTACAGGGTTTCGATGTAGCCGTAGGAGTGGTAGCACAGGAAGAACATCACCACGGAGGTGAACAGGGCAATGAAAATCATCAGAGCCTTGCGGCCCTTGGCAGGAAAGGCATCGTAAACGGCAGACATCCGGATGTGGCGGCCATGGCGGGCAGCGTAGCCGATGCCGGCAAAGGTAATCAGGATAATCAGGATCCGGTTGATCTCGCCGGAGAAAAACAGGCCTTCTCCGAACACAAACCGGGCAATCACGTTAACGCAGGTGTTGACCGCCATGAGGATAACGCCGCCGGCCAGCATGACGGCTTCAATCCTGGCAATCCATTCATCAATAGTGCCCAGAAACCCGGGCAAACCGGATGCATAGGCACCGGTATCGTCTTCCACAGCCTCCTGAGGACGCTCAGACATGGATGGGGTACTCCGAAACAGGTCGCTCCCGGCCGGTAAATTCCCCGGCGGGGCGGGGTTGAACCAGGGCCGGACAACAAGGGGTGGCCGTGGCCACCCCCTGAATCCTGCCGGTTAGTCTTCCTGGACTGCCTTGAGGTCGGCCTTGAACTGGTTCAGCAGTTCCTGACCACTCTCACCGGTCATCTCGATGAACTTGTCTTCCACCTGCGGTGCCCGGGCACGGAAGGCTTCGATCTGTTCCTCGTTCAGACGGGTAACGGTAACCTCGTCGCTGGCAGCCTTGATCTTCTCAAGGGCTTCGTCGGCCAGGCCGTCGATATGCACGATGATTTCCTCGAACGCGAAGTCCGCAGCATCCCGCACCAGCTTCTTGTCTTCGTCAGACAGGCCGTTGTAGAAATCCTGATTCGCCATCATGGCGGTGGTGAACCAGCCGTGGCCGGTGAATACCAGGTTCGGAGATACTTCGTACAGTCCGCCGGACTCGATCCAGAAAATCGGGTTTTCCTGGCCCTGGATCATATTGGTCTGCAGGGCACCGTACACTTCACCCCAGGGCAGCGGGGTGGGCGTCGCGCCGAAGGCGGAATAGGTTTCAGACAGAAGCGGGTTGGTCATAACCCGGATCTTCTTGTTCTTGAATTCCTCGGGGGAGGTGACCGGCTCGTCTACAGTCACCACGAATTCACCTTCCGGGTACATCTTCAGCAGTTCCAGGCCCTGCTCGGAGTACAGCTGGGGGAAGTCTTCGTTGATGGCCTCGGACTCACGGAAAAACTCAATCACCGTGTCCATGTCGGTGGGCATCAGGTACGGAATGAAGAAAATCTGGGCTTCGGGAATCAGTGAGCCGGTAAAACCGGGGGACTGGTTCACGAAGTTGAGGATGCCAGCCTGGGTCTGTTCCATGATGTCGTCAGACTCGCCCAGCTCACCGAAACGGAACACCTGCAGGGTGTGGTCGGAGTTCTCTTCGATATATTCCTTGAATTTGTAGGCGTAAACGTCTTGAACATCGCCCTCGTATTCTTCGTGGGCGTAGCGCCAGTTGGCTGCATTTACCGCATTGGCTGCGGTCAGACCGGCAAACGCCAGTGCTGAAATACCCGCCAGTTTCCTGAATTTGCTTGTGCTGTTCATCGCGTTGTCTCCGCTCTTTTTTTCAGTTAATTCCTTGTTACCTTTTTTTAGACTGGCAAAACAAAGCGGTTTTCGCAAGGAAATGACCGAAATCAGGAAACACTGGCGACAGGTTTCGCGGTATCGCAAGTCTATGAATTCAGACTTTATTCGGATTTTTGAGACAGGTTTCGAGGAATCGGTGGAACTCCCGGGCCACCCTGTCGACACTGTTCTCCAGCCGGTGCCCGTCTGGCATTACCAGGGTTTCGAGGCGCTGCTCACGGGCCAACTCCAGAACCGGCATCACAGGTACGACATCATCATCCCAGCCATGAATGATGCGGGTATAACGGGCGCCGATCACCGGGCTCGATTGCGGATATTTCGGCAATGCCAGTGCCGGCGCCAGCAGAAAACAGCCCAGTACCGGGGTGGTGGCGCTGGTTTGTGCGCACACCCAGCCACCCATGCTGGAGCCGGCCAGGATGGTCCGCTCCGGCACCGCGCCGGCACTTTCCATGGCGGCTCGCATCTGCTCCAGCCGGACTGCCGGGTCTTTGCTGCTGCGGTGGTCGATGGCCTCGGCCCGCACGCCATCAAACTGTTCCGCCACCGCTTTCAGGGCCTGGATCTTGGTGCTGCCCGGGCCGCTTTCCAGGCCATGGGACAGAAACACGAAAAACGGTTGTTCGGGCATGTCAGGCTCCCTGCATTCGGTCAGTCGGTTCAGGTCCGGGTTTG
Source organism: Marinobacter sp. ES-1 (assembly GCF_000475255.1). Lineage (NCBI taxonomy): Bacteria > Pseudomonadati > Pseudomonadota > Gammaproteobacteria > Pseudomonadales > Marinobacteraceae > Marinobacter > Marinobacter sp. ES-1. The sequence continues at coordinate 29,471 of NZ_AXBV01000056.1, read as the reverse complement.
GGCCAGGATGTCGAGGGCGTGGCGGCGCCTGGCCGGCTCGTAGATATCAACGGTGAACATCAGCTCCTCCACCTGAATATCCGACAGCAGTTCCTCAAGCTGTTGCTTCAGGTCGTCGGAATTACCAATGACCTGCAAGCCCAGAAAATCCTTAACCCCGGCTTCTTCAGCGGCATTCCACAGGCCATTCATGGACTCCACCGGCGGCTTCATCCACAGCGGCTGGCCACGGAACAGCGACAGAATCCGCTGGTAGCTGGTGGTGCTCAGGAATTTGGCTTCTTCCATGGAGTCTGCGGGTACGGCCGGAATGGCCAGCATGGCGTAGGGCTGCTGCAGCTGCTCGGAAGGCTGGAAATTATCCCGGTACACCCTGAGCGCTTCGCGATACAGGCGAGGTGCAAAGTGGCCGGCAAAGGCGTAGGGCAGCCCGCGCATGGCGGCCAGCTGGGCACTGTACAGGCTGGAGCCCAGCAACCAGATCGGCACATTGGTGCCGGCGCCGGGAATGGCTTTGACCGGCTGGCCCGGCTGCAGCGGCCCGAGCAGGGTTTGCAGGCGGGCGACATCTTCAGGGAACTGCTCCGCGCCCAGACCCTCCCGGCGAAGCGCCCGGGCGGTAATCTGGTCGGTGCCCGGCGCCCGGCCAAGGCCCAGGTCAATGCGGCCCGGGTACAGGCATTCCAGGGTGCCGAACTGTTCGGCAATCACCAGTGGCGGGTGGTTGGGCAGCATCACGCCACCGGAACCGACGCGGATGCTCTCGGTCTTGCCGGCAATGTGGCCCACCAGTACCGAGGTGGCAGAACTGGTGATGCCTTCCATGTTGTGATGCTCGGCCAGCCAGAAACGCTTGAAACCAAGCTTCTCGGCATGCTGGGCATAGGCCACGCTGTTGGCCAGTGTGGTGGAGACGGAATCGCCTTCGCGGACGGAGGCCAGTTCGAGCAGGGAAAAATCGGGTTTAATGGACATGGAGCTCCGGGATTCTGAAGGACTATCGATAGTGATCAATAAACAATGATGGTTCGGGCCGGTTTCTTCAAGGGCTGGCACTGTAGCGGGGCCGGATTTCCCTGCAAGTGCTAAAGTGCATGAACAGTCTGGCGCTCTGGTTCGTATATAACGGCCAGACAACAGGAGGAAAGATCATGCGTAGGGTGCTGATACAGTGTGTGAGTTTGGTTGTGTTTCTGGGCTTTGCCTCTTCGGCGGCTGCCCAGTCTTGCCCGGAATTTCTGGACCACGAGCAGCGCAAGCTGCATTCCCGGGATTCCGTTAATCTGTGCGAGGTGGCGGCGGGCCAGCCCATGCTGGTGGTTAATACCGCCAGCCGTTGCGGATATACCGGACAGTTTGAAGGGCTGGAGGCATTGCACCAGCAATACAAAGACCGGGGCCTGGTGGTGGTCGGTTTTGCCAGTGATGATTTTCGCCAGGAGGCGGACACCGAGGAAGAAGCGGCCAAGGTCTGCTTTGTGAACTTCGGAGTGACCTTCACCATGATTGCGCCCACGCCGGTCACCGGCGAGCAAGCCAACCCGGTGTTCCGGGAAATCAACCGCCAGAGTGAGCAGCCGCGCTGGAACTTCACCAAGTATGTGGTGGACCGCAGCGGGACGGTGGTTGAGCGTTTCCCCAGCAAGGTCCGGCCGGACGATCCGCAGCTGATCGAGGCGATTGAAACGGTGCTGTGAGCCCTGGTTGATATGAGGAGAACACCATGACGGAGCCGACCGGCTACTACGAAGACAACACCACCCTGGCCCAGTACCTGGAGTTCCACTTTGGCGAAAGCTGGCATGGCGAGGCGAACTTCCCGAAAGAGCTGGCGGATGCCGCCATGGAGGCGCTGGACGGCCGGCAAACCTGCCGGGCCCTGGATATTGGTTGCGCAGTAGGGCGAACCACGCTTGAGCTGGCCCGGCATTTTGACCATGTAGACGGCGTGGATTTTTCCCAGACCTTTATCAACAAGTGCCGGGAAGTCATACGCGACGGCGCTGCCCGCTACGCGAGGCCCGAAGAAGGGGAGCTGGTGAGCTATCAGGAGCGCTCGCTGGAAGCCCTCGGGCTGTCAGACGCGGCACGCAGGGTGGCGTTTCACCAGGGTGACGCCTGTGAGTTGGGTGACGATTACCGGGATTACGACCTGGTGCTGGCGGGCAACCTGATTGACCGGTTGTACAAGCCGTCCCTGTTCCTTGAAACCATCCACGAACGCATCAACGACCTGGGCCTGCTGGTGATTGCCTCGCCCTACACCTGGCTGGAGGAGTACACACCGAAGCAGGAATGGCTGGGCGGGTTCCTGAAAGACGGCGAACCCTACAGCACCCTCGATGGCCTGAAAGACAGGCTGTCGCCCCGTTTCCGGCTGCTGACAGAGCCCCGCAGCCTGCCGTTTGTGATCCGGGAGACCCGTAACAAGTTCCAGCACAGCTTCTCGGAACTCACCATCTGGGAAAAAATGCCCGCTTAACAGCGATTGTCACGAAAAGGTCATATGGGGCGGTTATTCTGAACACTCATCAGGACAATGCATTGTGTTGGTGCATCGTGTGATTACTTCAGCCGGGGTTCTTCCCCGGTTTTTTTATGCCTGAAAAAGACCGGGCAGGTCAGGCCTTCGGCAGGTACTGGCGTTCGGGCCGGCCAACGGAACCGTAGGCTACTTCGGCGCTGAGTTCGCCAGTGCCCACCAGGTATTCCAGGTAACGGCGTGCCGTGGTTCGGGACGCGCCCATCTCGGTGCCCATGTCTTCCGCATTCCAGCGGCTGCGTTGTGGCAGAAGGTCACGAACCTTGTCCAGGGTCAGGCCGTCTATGCCTTTGGGTAGTCGTTGGCGGCCGGTGTTTGCGGGCGCGGAGGTGGCCCTGGGCAGCAGGGCATCGACTTCGCTCTGGCCCAGTTGCTCAAGGGCAGACAGCTTGTCGAGGTGGCTCCGGTAGCGTTCGATGGCCTCGTGCAGGCGTTCGAACACCAGGGGTTTGAGGATGTAATCGAACACGCCACCGCGTAAAGCATCGCGCAGGGTGTCCACTTCCTTGGCGGCGGTGATCAGGATAACGTCGCTGCGACTGTTGGCCGCCCGGAGTTCCCGCAGCAGGTCCAGCCCGTTGCCATCGGGAAAGTAGACATCCAGCAGAATCAGGTCCGGCTCCAGGACGTCAGCCTGATCCCGGGCATCGGCCAGGGTGTGGGCGATGCCGCAGAGTTCCACCATCTCCATCCGCTCGATAAAACGGCGCTGGATCTCTGCAATCTTGCGGTCGTCTTCAACGATCAGAAGCCTGACAGGCATCACAGGCTTTCTCCTTCTTCCTGATACTTTGGCAAATAAAGCGTAAACCGGCTGCCGCCGGCGGGCAGGTTTTCAATGGTGACCGAGCCGCCCCAGCGATTCAGGAACTGCTGTACCAGGTACAGCCCGATGCCATGGTCTTCGCCCTTGCCGCTGACGCCGCGCTCGAAAATGGTTTGCTGGACGGCATCGGGTACGCCGGGACCCTGGTCCTCGATCTCGAAGATCAGCTCATCGCCAAGGTCTGTCATCGACAGGCGTACCCGGCCATTCTCGCCGGTATGTTGGCGGGTTGCTTCAAGGGCATTGTCGATCAGGTTGCCGAGCACGCTGACCAGCTGTTCCCGGGGCAGGTTGGCTGGAATATCTTCCATGGCGCTGTCCGGATCTATGTCCAGGTTCAGCCCCATTTCCCTCGCCCGGTTGTACTTGCCCAGCAGGCAGCCGGCAATGACTGGGTCGGGTACGGCTTCCAGCAGCAGTTTCAGCAAGGACTGGTGGTCGCTGACTTCGCTTCCGATCAACGTGAGGGCTTCGTCGGTCGCACCGATCTGGATCAGGCCGGCAATGGTGTGCAGCTTGTTGGAGTATTCGTGGGTCTGGCTGCGCAGCGTGTCGGCGTACTGCTGGATGCGGGTAAGCTGCTGGCTGACATGGTGCAGCTCGTCACTGGGCCGGAAGCTGGTTACCACGCCGATCACTTCGTTGTTCTGGCGCACCGGCAGGCGGTTCACCACCATTTTCCGGCCCCGTAGCCAGACTTCCCGGTCAAAGTCTGGCTTCCGGGTTTCCAGCACAGACAGCAGGGTACTTTCCGGCAGAATTTCAAGGATGGGGCGGCCGGCGAGTTCGGTCTCTCCAGGCAAGTCCAGATTGGCACAGGCGGCCCGGTTAGCCATGGTGATTACGCCGTCCCGATTGACGGCAATGATGCCTTCACGCACGGATTGGAGGGTGGCTTCCTGCTCTCGGAACCGGCGGGCAATTTCTTCCGGCTCAAGTCCGAAAATGGCCTTCTTGAACCGGTTGGAGATAACGATCGCGGAGATCACCGTCGCCAGGATCATCAGCCCGATCACTCCATAAAACACCAGGTTGTAGCGCTGGATGGTGGCGTCGACCTGCTCAAGGCTGTAACCCACCGAGACAATGCCGATAATGCGGCCGGTTTCCGGGTCGATCACCGGGGCCTTGGCCCGCATGGATTCGCCCAGGCTACCCCTGGCGCGGGCCACGTAGGATTCGCCATCTTCCAGGGCGCGCCGGCCATAGTCTCCATCGTCATCGGCCATCGAGCGGCCGAGTCGTGTGGGGTCCGGGTGAGCCAGGCGTAACGCCTGCTTGTCTCCGATCACAACAAACAGTGCCTGGTTGGTGGCGGTCAGGCGCGAGGCGGTACGGTTCAGGGCAGGAATGTCCCGGCGGTTGATGCCGGCGATGACCGAGGGGGCAGCGGCAACGGTTCTCGCTACCATCAGCGCACGTTGCTCGGTCTCCTCATACAGGGACTGGCTAAGGTAATAGCCGGCGATGCCGCCCACCAGCAGGGTCTGGATGATGCCAGCCAGCCCCAGAGTGAGGATCATCCGGGTTTTCAGTCGGGTTTTGCGCATGCTGGGTCTGAATCGGGTTCTTTTCGTTATGGTATCCAGAGTAATGCATCAGGGCCGGATACACCCGTGCCCTTTATGAACAAAATGGTTTTTTTACTTTTTAAAGGCTTTACGCACACAAACTTCAAGACCGCCCTGCTCAACTTTTAACCTGCCTCAAGCTGCTCCCGGTTGCCACCTGTGCCGATATCTGTCTGCACAAGTGCCTCGGTAGCCTGCACAAAAACAAACTCACGAGGCAACAACCATGTTGATCAAACGAACTCTGTCTTTTGTAGCCGCTGCGGCTGTCTCTTTCTCGGCCATGGCCTGGCAACCCTCCGGCAAAGTCGAATGCCTGGCGCCTGCCGACCCGGGCGGTGGCTGGGATTTCACCTGTCGCAGTGTAGGTAATGTGATGCAGGAACTCGATCTGGTCAGTGGCAGTGTGCAGACCGTGAACATGGCCGGTGCCGGCGGAGGTGTTGCCTATGCCCACACGGTCAGCAAGCGGGCGGAAGACAGCAAGCTGCTGGTGGCCGCATCCACCGCAACAACAACCCGCCTGGCACAGAAACAGTTCCCGGGTATGACCGCTGACATGGTGACCTGGATCGGCGCCCTGGGTGCCGATTACGGCATCATTGCTGTGGGTAAGGATTCCCGCTACCAGAACCTGAACGAGCTGCTGGCGGCGGTTAAGGAGAATCCGAAGTCGGTGAAGTTTGCCGGCGGCAGTGCCCGGGGTGGCTGGGATCACCTGAAGGTTCTGATTGCTGCCAAGGCTGCCGGTGCGGAGAAGCTGCCGTCTGTGCCCTATCTGTCATACAACAATGGCGGTGAAGCCATGAGCCAGGTTGTGGGCGGGCAGGTTGATGCCTTCACCGGTGATCTGTCCGAAGCCACCGGGTTCATGAAGTCCGGTGATTTGCGGGTGCTGGCAGTGCTGGCCGAAGAGCGTCTGCCCGGTGAGTTTGCTGATCTCCCGACTGCGAAAGAGCAGGGGATTGATGCGGTGGGTCCGAACTGGCGCGGTTTCTATATGCCCAAAGGCGCCGAGGAAGGTGCCCGGGAATACTGGGTCGATGCGCTGAACACCCTGTATGCCAGTGATCAGTGGAAGAAGGTGATGAAGAACAACGGCCTGATTCCTTTCCACCCGCCGGCGGGCGAGTTTGAGGCCTTTGTTCAGGCCCAGGTAAAGGACATTGAAACCCTCTCACGTGAAATCGGGTTGCTGAAATGACGGGCCTTGGTGATCGTATTCTCGGCCTGGGCCTGCTGGTACTTGCCGTTGCCTATGGCTGGGTTGCCCAGCAGTGGCCCGAGCCTTTCGGTGGCGCGGAAACGGTAGGCCCCGAAACTTTTCCGACCATTCTCTCGGTGGTGCTGGTCGTTGGCAGCCTGTACCTGATGGTAAAGCCGGACCCGGATGCCCAATGGCCGGTTGGCAAGTCGGCACTGGAACTGGTGGTGTCGCTGGTGGTGTTGGTGGCCTACGCATTGTTACTGGAACCCCTGGGCTTTGTCATCGCGACTACCATGGCGGTGGGCACACTGAGCTGGCGGATGGGGGCAAATCCGAAGCCGGCGTTTATGACCGGTCTGTTGAGCGCCATCGTGGTGTTTGTTCTGTTTAACTACGGCCTGTCTCTGAGCTTGCCGGCCGGCTTGCTGGAGGTGCAGTGATGGAAACGATTGGTTATCTGATGGAGGGGTTTGCGGTTGCGCTGACCCTCAATAACCTGATGTATGCGCTGTTCGGCGCTTTTGTCGGCACCCTGATTGGTTGCTTGCCCGGACTGGGCCCGGCAAACGGTGTTGCAATCCTGATTCCCCTGGCGTTTACCCTGGGGCTGCCGCCGGAAACCGCGATGATCCTGCTCACCTCGGTGTACGCCGGGGCGATGTATGGCGGGCGGATTTCCTCCATCCTGCTGAACATTCCGGGTGATGAGCCTGCCATGATGACTTGCCTGGACGGCTATCCCATGGCCCGGAACGGGCGTGCTGCAGACGCATTGGCTATCTCGGCGGTGGCGTCTTTCGCCGGTGGCCTGATCGGTACCATTGGTTTGATCATGCTGGCACCGGTGCTGGCCCGTTTTGCGCTGAGTTTCGGCCCGGCTGAATACTTCGCCCTGTTCCTGCTGGCGTTTGCCACCCTGGGCGGCATTACCGGCAAGAACCCGATGAAAACGGTGATCGCTGCTGCGCTCGGTATCATGATCTCTACCGTCGGTATCGATATCTCGACCGGCACCCAGCGTTACACCTTCGGTGTGCTGGAGCTGTATGAAGGTATTGATTTTATCCTGGCGATTGTCGGCTTATTTGCGATTTCGGAGTTGTTGTTCTTCGTAGAGCATCGCATGGGCAGTGGGCGCGACAAGATGTCTGTGGGTAAGCTGAGCCTGAGCTTCAAGGAAATCGTCAGTACCATTCCTACCCAGATCCGGGGTGGTGTACTGGGCTTTATCTCCGGTGTTCTGCCTGGTGCCGGTGCGTCTCTGGGGAGCTTTATCAGCTATACCCTGGAAAAGCAGGTGATCGGCAAGAAGGGCAAGTTTGGCGAGGGCGATATCCGGGGTGTGGTTGCTCCGGAGGCGGGTAACAACGGGGCGTCTTCCGGCGCGCTGGTGCCCATGCTGACCCTGGGTGTGCCGGGTAGTGGGACCACTGCGGTGCTGCTGGCCATGCTGATCTCCCTCAACATTACGCCGGGGCCGCTGATGTTCACCCAGAATGCCGACATTGTCTGGGGCGTGATTGCGGCACTGCTGATTGGCAACCTGCTGTTGCTGGTGCTGAACATTCCGCTGGTAGGCTTCTTTGTGAAGCTGCTGTCGGTACCGCCCATGTACCTGTTGCCGATCGTGACCATGGTGGCTTTTGTCGGTATCTACTCGATCAGCCACAGTGCGTTTGACCTGTACTTCATGGTGGCCTTCGGTGTAGCCGGTTACTTCCTGCGCAAGCTGGAAATACCGCTGGTGCCGATCATCCTGGGCCTGTTGCTGGGGCCGGAGATGGAGAAGAACCTGGCCCACGCCATGGTGTTGTCAGACGGTGAGTGGAGCATTCTGTGGGGCAGCCCGCTGGCAATGGGGCTGTGGATTTTTGCCGGCCTTGGCCTGGCGCTGCCGTACCTGGTGGGCCCGATTCTGCGCCGCCGTATGCGTGCGGCGATCAAGGAAACGCCCGTCAGCGACTGAGTGGTTCCGCTTTCCTCCGATGTTGTCAGTCTTTGCACCGGGCTTGCCCCGGTGCTTTTTTCTTTCTGCTCACCCGGATTGTCGGGTGCTGCCCCGGCGCACGGCCCTCTCCCGCCGGCGTTCACTTTCTGAATGCGCCGAAATCGCTTGCTGCACAAAGCCGATGTGTTCCCCCGCAATGGCCCTGGCGTCTTCCGCCCGACCTTCCATAATCGCGGAGAACAGCGCCTGGTGTTGCTCAATCAGGCCCTGACGGGTGGCCGCGTCTTTTGAGTACATGCCACCGATGTTGGTCACGATGTCTTTTTTCAGGAGATTGAACAGGTTGCGCATGGTGTGCAGCAGCACTACGTTGTGGCTGGCTTCGGCGATAGCCATATGGAAGCCGGCATCTGCGGCACCTTCCCGCTCGATATTTTCCTCGCTGGGTGACCGGTAGCAATTGTCCAGTTCCTGCCATGCCCGGGTGAGCAGTTCCTTGTCTACCTCGGTGGCACGTTGGGCCGCGTAATAGGCGCAGTCTGCTTCGAGTGTGCGGCGAAACTCCAGTAAATCCCGATGGGCTTCAGGGCGATTCTCCAGTAGCAGGACCAGCGGGTCACTGAAGCTGGAGCCCAGACTTTCTGTTACGAAATTCCCGCCTCCCTGCCGACTGGTCAGCAGACCTTTGGCGGCCAGCCTTTGCACGGCTTCACGCAGGGAAGGTCGGGACACCCCGAACTGTTCTGCCAACACCCGCTCCGGCGGCAGCCGCTGGCCGGGCTTTAGAGTGCCTTCCAGAATCATGGTTTCCAGTTGTTCCACGATGGTGTCGGCCAGTCGCCTGGGTGCAATGTGGTTAATCGGCATGTTGGTTCCCGCATTTAAAATTGGTCTGACCAAAAATATTTAATGCTTGTTTGTACCTGTTTTTCGGGGGGTTCTACAAGTCCTTAAGACTAATGTCTTAACGGGTCGTTTTGACAGAGAGAGGGTTGCTCAAATAGTGTGTCCTACCTCTTTTGGCCAATTGGTAATACCAATTGGCCAAAAGTATCAACTAACAAGAAAACGCTGGAGAACATCATGTCATCCGGATTACTCGCTCTGTTGGCATTTGCTCCCATCCTGCTGGCTGGGGTTCTGTTACTTGGACTGCGCTGGCCCGCCCGCAACGCGATGCCCGTTGTTTTCCTGGCTACGGCCGTCCTCGGCTATACAGCCTGGGACATGACCTTCAACCGGATTGTCGCCTCTACCCTGCAAGGGCTTGTTATCACCATCGGCGTGTTGTGGATTATTTTCGGCGCCATCCTGCTGCTGAACACCCTGAAGCACTCTGGTGCCATTGCTACCATCCGTTCAGGTTTCACTAATATCACGCCAGACCGCCGCATTCAGGCCATCATTATCGTCTGGTTGTTTGGTAGCTTTATTGAGGGAGCCTCCGGGTTTGGTACGCCGGCAGCTATTGTGGCGCCGTTGCTGGTAGCTGTCGGCTTTCCGGCCATGGCTGCGGTTATGCTCGGTATGATGGTACAGAGCACGCCGGTTTCGTTTGGCGCGGTGGGCACGCCTATCATTGTGGGGGTTACCACCGGCCTTGACCAGGCGACCATTTCCGGCCAGTTGTTGGCCAATGGTTCTGATTGGGACGCCTACCTGCAGCTGATCACTTCTGAAGTGGTCGTGACCCACGGTGTTGTGGGCGTGTTCATGCCCGTGTTGATGGCCGTTATGATGACTCGCTTCTTCGGTCGCAACAAAAGCTGGATGGAAGGTCTGGAAGTGTTGCCGTTTGCCCTGTTTGCCGGCGTCGCCTTCGTGGTGCCCTACGTTATCACCGGTATGCTGCTGGGGCCGGAGTTCCCGTCGTTGCTGGGCGGCCTGATCGGCCTGGCGATTGTCACGTTTGCGGCCAGGAAAGGCTTTCTGATTCCGAAGAAAACCTGGGACTTTGCCGGGCGTGAAGACTGGCCGGCCGAGTGGGTTGGCAAGCTGGAAATGAAACTGGAAGACATCGCCGCCCACCCCATGAGTGGCTTTCGTGCCTGGTTACCGTATGTTCTGATGGGTGCGATTCTGGTGATCAGCCGCACCGTGGAGCCGGTGAAAGACTTCTTCGTCAGCATTGGCGTATCCTTCTCGAACATTCTGGGTGAGGCCGGTGTCAGCGCCGGTGTGCAGCCACTGTATCTGCCTGGCGGCATTCTGGTGATGGTGGTGATAGCCACCTTCTTCATCCACCGAATGAGCACCCGGGCCATGGGTGAAGCCCTGAAAGAGTCGGGCGGGGTGTTGCTCAGCGCGGGTTTTGTACTGCTGTTCACCATTCCGATGGTGCGGATCATGATCAACTCCGGCGTCAACCTGGCCGACCTGCCAAGCATGCCGCTGGCCATGGCCACCTGGGTGGCGGATTCTGTGGGCGGCATCTATCCCTTCCTGGCGCCTATGGTCGGTGCGTTGGGTGCTTTCCTTGCCGGCTCCAATACCGTATCGAACATGATGTTCAGCCAGTTCCAGTTTGGTGTTGCCCAGGGCCTCGGGTTGTCTACGGCACTGATGGTGGCGGTGCAGGCTGTTGGTGCAGCCGCCGGCAACATGATTGCTATTCACAACGTTGTTGCGGCCTCTGCCACAGTGGGCTTGCTGGGCCGTGAAGGGCAGACGCTTCGGAAAACCATTCGCCCGACCATCTACTATCTTGTAATGACCGGTGTGGTTGCCTTGGTGGCAGCCTATGCTTTGGGCGTTACCGACCCTTTGATGAATTGATCTGAAACAACGGGCAGGGCTGCCACGCAGCCTGAAGAACCCGGAGGCAATAACTGATGACTGAGCTGTTCTACGACGCCGCCCCCAATGCCACCCGCGTGGCTCCTGAGCGACCCGCGCCACGAACGTATCCGGCCAAGCCGGCCGAGGTCACGCTGTTCGGCACCTGCGTGGTGGACCTTTTCTTTCCCGAGGCCGGCCTGGATGCCATCCGCCTGCTGGAGCGGGAAGGCATTCGCGTGCACTTTCCGCAGGAACAATCCTGCTGCGGCCAGCCGGCCTGGACTTCCGGCTACGTGAATGAGGCCCGGGAGGTGGCGCGTGCACAGCTCAACCTGCTAGACAACGGTATGCCGGTGGTGGTGCCCTCCGGCTCCTGTGCCGGTATGTTCCGGCAGCATTACCGGGAAGTGTTTGCGGAAGAACCCGATACCCTCAAGCGTGTGGATAACCTGGCTGAACGCACCTTCGAGCTGACCGAGTTTCTGCTGCACGTATGCAAGGTGGACTGGCAGGATCTTGGCGAGCCGACACAGATTGCCCTGCATACCTCCTGTTCCGCCCGCCGGGAAATGAACACCCACCTGCATGCCCGGGAGTTGCTGGGCAAGCTGGCGAACGTCGAGCGGCTGGACCACGACCATGAAAGCGAGTGCTGCGGGTTTGGCGGTACCTTCTCCGTGCGCATGCCGGAAGTCTCCGGCGCCATGGTGCTGGACAAAACCCGCTCGTTGCGGGAATCCGGGGCGGTGGAAATGGTGACCGCCGATGGTGGCTGCCTGCTCAACATCAACGGCTCCCTGGAAAAGCAGAAACAGACATTCCGGGGCCGGCACCTGGCCAGCTTCCTGTGGGAGCGGGTAAGCGGAGAGGTGAAACCATGAGCCAGCGTATACCGGTCAAAGAACTCACCGACAGCTTCCGCGGCCGCGCCGTGGGCGCCCTGGCCGACGATCAGCTGCGCACCAACTTCCGCGTCGCCATGGATTCTCTGATGCAGAAGCGCGCCGATGCCTTCCCGGACGAGGAAGAACGCGAAGGCCTGCGGGAGCTGGGCAACCACATCAAGGCCCGGGCGCTGTCCCGGTTGCCGGACCTGCTTGAACAACTGGAAGCCAAGCTGACCGCCAACGGTGTGAAGGTGCACTGGGCCGAGACCACAGAAGAGGCCAACCGGATTGTCCATTCCATCATCGAGGCGAAGCAAGGCTCCCAGGTGGTGAAGGGCAAGTCCATGGTCAGCGAAGAAATGGAGATGAACGACTACCTGGCCGAACGCAACATCGAGTGCCTGGAGTCGGACATGGGCGAGTACATCGTCCAGCTGGATGGCGAAAAGCCCTCCCACATCATCATGCCGGCGATTCACAAGAACCGTTTTCAGGTCTCCAAGCTGTTCCATGACAAGCTGGGCGTGGATGAGACCGAGGATGTGAACGAGCTGATCCAGATTGGCCGTCGCACCCTGCGCCAGAAATTTCTGGAAGCGGATGTCGGGGTGTCTGGCGTCAACTTCGCCATTGCCGAAACCGGCACCTTGCTGCTGGTGGAAAACGAAGGCAACGGCCGCATGAGCACCACGGCGCCGCCGGTGCACATTGCGGTCACTGGTATCGAAAAGGTGGTGGAAAACCTGCGGGACGTGGTGCCCCTGTTGTCGTTGCTGACCCGCTCCGCATTGGGCCAGCCGATCACCACCTACGTGAACATGATTTCCGGCCCGCGCAAGGCGGATGAGCTGGATGGTCCGGAGGAAGTTCACCTGGTGCTGCTGGACAACGGCCGCAGTGGTGCCTTTGCCGACGCCCAGTTGCGCCAGACCCTGAACTGCATTCGCTGTGGCGCCTGTATGAACCACTGCCCGGTGTATACCCGGGTGGGCGGCCACACCTACGGTGAGGTGTATCCGGGGCCGATCGGCAAGATTATTACGCCGCATATGGTTGGCCTGCACAAGGTGCCGGATCATCCCAGCGCGTCCTCCTTGTGTGGCGCCTGTGGCGAAGTGTGCCCGGTGAAGATTCCGATCCCGGAAATGCTGCAGCGGTTGCGCCAGGAAAACGTGAAAAGCCCCGCTGAACAGCCGAAAGTGAAAGACGGTGGCGCCAAATATTCCCGCAAGGAGCGGGCGATCTGGCGCTTCTGGGCCAGGCTGAATACTTCGCCAGTGTTCTACCGGTTGTTCCTGTGGGGAGCGACCCGTTTTGGCAAACTGGCACCGAAAAACGTCGGGCCATGGACCGAGAACCACTCGGCGCCGGTGCCAGCTCGCCGGTCTTTGCATGACCTGGCCAAGGCCCATTTGAATCAGGGGGATCATTGATGAGCGCCCGCAGTAACATTCTGAACAAGCTCCGCGCTGGCCTGGCCGGCACTACGCCCCGGCCGGATGATTTCGATGAAGGGCTGGTCACCCGGCCTTGGCAATACGCGCCGGAAGACCGGATTGCCCGTTTGCGTTCGCTGATGGAAGCGGTGCACACCGAAATTCACCAGCTGACGACCGAGGAATGGCCCGCCAGGGTTCAGGAATTGCTGGAACGTCGCGGACTGAATAACCTGCTCTATGCCCCGGGTACCGACCACGGCCAGACGTTGTCGGAACACTGGCAGCAAAGCGGCGCCGCGCCCGAATTGCTGGCCTACGACCGGCCCATCGAGGAATGGAAAGAGGAGCTGTTCTGGCAGGTGGATGCAAGCATAACCGGCACGGTGGGGGGCATTGCCGCTACCGGCTCACTGGTGCTCTGGCCGGACCGCCATGAGCCGCGCCTGATGAGCCTGCTGCCGCCGCTGCACATTGCCCTGCTCAAGGCCAGTGAAGTGGAAGACAACCTGTATGGCATGATGCAAAAACAGAACTGGTCTGCGGGTATGCCGACCAATCTTTTGCTGGTTTCAGGCCCGTCGAAGACCGCCGATATCGAACAGGTGCTGGCTTACGGGGCCCATGGCCCGAAAGAGCTGGTGGTCCTCATCCTTGAGGACGCCTGAGGGAGGGGTTATTTAACCCCGAAGCCCCGCTTGTTCAGGAAGTCCTTCATGTGCGGCCGGAGCTTGCTGGTAAACAGCGGCTTCAGCTGCTCGGACCAGTTGGTGTCCTTGTTGCCACCGGTGCGCTCCAGGTAGTACTGGTGCATGGTGTCGTCAAAGCTGGCCACCAGGGCTTCGTCGTCAGAATCGTCGTAGGCGTCTTGTTTCAGGATGGCGGCCAGGGGCAGCCGAGGTTTCACTTCCGGATCCTGGTCCGGGTAGCCGAGGCACAGGCCAAATACCGGGTACACATGTTCCGGCAGGTTGAGCAGTTCGCTGACTTCCTGCGGGTTGTTGCGAATACCGCCGATATAGCAGATGCCCAGCCCTTCGGATTCAGCCGCTACCACCACATTCTGGGCGATCAGTGCGGCGTCAACGCTGGCTACCAGCAGCTGCTCGGTCATGCCCCGGACCACCTCGGCACCGGCTTTCTCGGCGGATTCCGTAGCGCGCTTCATATCGGCACAGAACACCAGGAAGTCCGAACAGGTTTCGATATAGGCCTGGCCGCCGGCCAGTTCAGCCAGCTTCTTCCGCTTTTCCGGATTGACCACGTGAATAATGGTGTAGGCCTGCACGTGGTTGGAGGTGGCGGCACACTGGCCGGCGCGGATCAGTTCTTCAAACAGCTCCCGGGGAATCTGTTGATCCTTGAACTTGCGGATGGAACGGTGGGATTTCAGCAGTTCAATGGTCGGATTCATAGCCCCTCGTCTGAGTCAGGAAAAAAGAGACGATAGCTTGCTTAACAGAGCGGGCGCAACCGGACGAAGGTGGGTAGTTGCCGCAGCGGGCTGGCCACAGACACAAAAAAGGCGCGCCGGGTGGCGCGCCTTGGCAGGGGGAACGAATCCGGTAATTACGGAATCATGTCCACCGGCTTGGGAGTGTCAGCAGTGCTCGGCGGCAGCACCGGATAGGTGACCTCCGGAATGTTGCCGGTCAGGGTTTTGAGGAACGCCACGATGGATTTCACTTCGCTGTCGTTCAGTTCGGTACCCAGTTGGGCAGTGCCCATAACCGCAACGGCTTCTTCCAGGCTCCAGACGGCGCCGGAGTGGAAATACGGCGCGGTCAGTTCGATGTTGCGCAGTGGTGATGCCCGGAATACATACTCGTCAGAGGCGGTTTCGGTTACGGAGAAACGGCCCTTGTCGCCAGCGGGCAGGATTTCAGCACCGGGCTTGGCTACCAGGCCGAACGGATAGTAGTTCTGGCCGCCGACGTTCATGCCACTGTGGCAGGCGGTACAGCCGCGATCCATAAACAGGGCCAGGCCTTCTTTTTCCTTCTCGTTCAGGGCAGCAGAGTCTCCACGCAGGTATTTGTCGAAAGGCGCTTCCGGTGTGATCAGCGTTGCTTCATAGGCTTCGATGGCGACCGCCATGTTATCGAAGGTGACCGGGTTGTCCTGGCCCGGGAAGGCGTCTTCGAAGCGCTCGATATACTCGGGCATGCTGTTGAGGGTGGAAACCACGCGGTCCGGGGTGCTGCTCATCTCAACACCGGCCTGTACCGGCCCTTTTGCCTGTTCGGCCAGGTCTGCGGCGCGGCCATCCCAGAACTGTGCTGCGTTGAACACCGCGTTGAACACGGTCGGAGAGTTACGGGGGCCTTTCTGCCAGCCGTGGCCGATAGAGGTGGGCAATTCGTCATCGCCGCCCAGACCTACGTTGTGGCAGGTGTTACAGCTGATCAGATGGCTGGAAGACAGGCGCGGTTCAAAGAACAGCATCTTGCCCAGCTCAACCTTGGCCTGGGTCAGTTCATTGCCGTCGATAACCGGGGGATACTTCGGGATTGGCTCGAACATGCTGTTGGCACGATCCATCAGGTCGTCGGCCATTGCGGAGCCGGCCATCATACCAAGGCTTATGGCCAGGGCTTTTACCAGGGGGCGTTTGATCATCGTTCTCTCCTTATGAGACAAGTTGGTCTCCCTCTACTAAAGCTAACAAACCACCCGGTAACTGCACGAACTATTGGTAACAGTCGGCAGCGAAATTGACGGTCGTCAATTTATGTTTTTTGTCATGACAACCGGGCTTCGGGTGCGACATTTCGCCGCGAGTTTGGCGTGCCTGTTGGCTGTCCAAGTCATGGTTATATCGTTAATCTCGTGGTGAAACTTGGAAAGCCTCAGGAGAGTGTGATGAAGAAGTTCATGTTAACGGCGTTACTGGCTTTCGGTATGGTGGCCGGAGCCCAGGCAGAGGAGGCGTTGTCACTGACGCCGGAAGACACCTATAAAATGGTTCAGGAACAGGGCGATGAAATGCTGTTCATCGACGTTCGGGATCCGGTGGAGATCATGTTCATCGGCTTCACCGATGCGGTGGACCAGAACATCCCGTTCCAACTGGTAGACCGCACCCGCTTCAACGACGAGAAGCAGGTTTTTGCCATGGACCTGAACGAGAACTTCGTGGCTGAGGTAGATGCCGCGCTGGAAGCCAAGGGCCTGGATCGTGACTCGCTGATCGTGACCATGTGCCGCTCTGGCTCTGCCCGTGGTAAACCCAGTGCCGACTATCTGCTGGGAAAGGGTTTTACCAATGTGAAGTACGTGGACAACGGCTTCCAGGGTAGCACTGCGAAAGAAGGCGAGAAGAAGGGAATGCGCGTGGTGAACGGCTGGCAGAATTCCGGCCTGCCCTGGGCATCCAAGGCTAATCCTGAAAAGATCTACCGTCCGTGATTGTTCGGGTGCCCGCGATGGCGGGCACCCCATCCTGCCTTATTCCTCGACACAGATTTCCCGCTGGCTTATTGCAACAGCGGTCCGCACTAACAGGCCGATAATCAGCACCACCAGCACAACCAGTAAAGCCGCGCCCAGCCATTTGAAGAATGGACTGCCCAGCAGCTGATACATGCCCAGTGTCGCGATAGTGATGGCGGCCATCGGGAATGAGTAAGCCCACCAGGACAGGGCGAACGGCAGTTTCAGGAACCGGGGCGCCTGGGTAAACAGCATTAACGTGAGGAACAGGGCGCTGTAGTAAAGGATGCGGGCAAAGGCATCCAGCTCACCGGTTAACTGCATCCAGGACAGAAAGCCCACGGCTGGCGGAGCAATCAGGATGAACAGAGTTGGCAGCAGTTTGCCCGGCAGCGGGTTATGAAAAAACATCCTGTTGAAGATGATAGCCAGCAGCACCAGCCAGAACACCAGGCCAATGCTGAAGAAGAACCAGGACAGTTCGGTAAAACCATGCTGAACACCGGCAATGGGCACCAGAATGTTGCCCACAATGGGAATGAACCAGGCCGGATTCATGTGGTTGATCTCGAAGTGGGTGTGGTGAATCCAGGTGGCCAGCACGTACAGGGTGAAAACCAGGTGCAAGGCAACGCCCAGTGTCCAGACAGCCAGTGAAAGGGTTTTGCTGTGAGGCAGCAGGGCAATACTGATCAGAATCAGCCCGATGGACATGGTGGGGGCAAAATTCAGTTTAACCGGGTGATTGAATTCGCCTTTCACCTGCTGCGGGTAGCGAACTGCCTTGAGCAGGTAGAGACCGGCCAGGGCAAG
This sequence comes from Marinobacter sp. ES-1, assembly GCF_000475255.1. Taxonomy (NCBI): domain Bacteria; kingdom Pseudomonadati; phylum Pseudomonadota; class Gammaproteobacteria; order Pseudomonadales; family Marinobacteraceae; genus Marinobacter; species Marinobacter sp. ES-1. The sequence goes on along the minus strand of NZ_AXBV01000056.1, from coordinate 12,031 downwards.
GAATACGGTAATGGTGAACACCAGCGCTGCCAGACTGGGTTGAATAGCCAGGTTGAAAACCGTTTCGGCCCGGTGCAGGGCAATAGTCAGGCCGCTAAGCCCCATCACCATGGCAAACCAGGAAACGGGAAAGTGTTGCAGGCGGGAGGGTTGGGACTCTGCCATCATTTACCTCGGACAATCATCGGTTAACGCACTGTGCCAGCCCGGAAGGCTGGCACAGAACTCTGGTACTGCTGTTACGGCGTTATCAGAAACTGAAAGTGCGGATTTTGCGATCCAGCATCTGGCCGGCCATTTGCGGGGGCATGGCAACGCCAACGCCATCGATCAGGTCGTCCTTGCCGTACTCGCTGTTGGGCAGGTACAGGGCGCATACGTTGGCGGTACCACCGGCTTTCAGCAGGCCGCGCAGCATCTGCCCCGGGGTCACATTTTTAGGCGCCAGGGCCTCGGCTTCATAGGACTTCAGGGCCAGGTCGCCGGCTTCGTCGCACAGCAGTACGTTCACCTTGGCACCCTGCTCGGCCATGGTGTTGGCCAGTACCATGGCCATGCCCTGGGTCTGGTTGGAGTCGCTGGACAGGATCACCAGCACTTCGTCTACGTTGTTGCCCTTGTTGGCGCGGTTGTCTTTTTGCTTCTCGGCCATGGCGTGGGCCGGGGCCAGTGCTACGAGCATTGCGAGGGTAAAAACCTTGAGTACATTCGACATGGGTGTGCTCCTTTTAAGTTTGTCTTCCTGATCAATATAGACGCGTCGAATTCTGCGGTTCAGTGACATTGTCACTGTTCGTTGATGACAGGTGGCATAGATTGATCTTGCTCAAGTCTCAATCGGGTAGGCCTGCAAGCGTCAGATAGCGGGCTAAACTTACAGGCAGGTCTTCGGGATGGGTGGGTGATTGCTATGAACAAGGATGCACAAAGGATGGTTTGGCGCACATGGCAGGGTTGGGCCGCCGTGCTGTGCCTGTTTCTGGCGCTACCGGCTATGGCTTTGGAGAAATCGCCCACCACGGCCGACCACAGCAAATTCAAAGCGTTACAGGGGCCTTTCGAAAAGGCAGAAGATGTAACTGCTGCCTGCCTGGAGTGCCACACCGAGGCCGGGGAGCAGATTCGCGGCACTACCCACTGGACCTGGCTCTACGACCATCAGGAAACCGGGCAGACCCTTGGCAAAAGCAAGGTGATCAACAGTTTTTGCGGCATGGCCGTAACCAATGAGTCTCGCTGCACGTCCTGCCATGTGGGTTATGGATGGAAGGATATGAACCAGCCGCCACCGCAGGCAGAGAATGCCGTGGATTGCCTGGTTTGTCATGACACCACCGGCGACTACTGGAAGTTCCCTACGCTGGCAGGTTACCCGACTTCAATTCCCCGGGAATGGCCTAAGGGCAGTGGCAAGATGGTAATGCCGCCGGACCTTGAGCACATCGCCCAGAACGTGGGCGCCAGTGGCCGGGCCAATTGCGGTAGCTGTCATTTCCATGGTGGCGGTGCAGATGGCGTGAAGCATGGGGACCTCGACTCCTCACTGATCAACCCGCCGAAAGAGCTGGATGTGCATATGTCTCCGGACGGCCTGAACTTTGGCTGTTCGGATTGCCACACCACCATGGGCCATGCGGTATCCGGTAGCCGATACCAGGCCAATGCCCGGGATACCCTGGGCATCGATGTGCCGGGCCATACCGATTTCTCCCGGGCCAGTTGTGAGTCGTGCCATGGCCTTGCGCCCCACGATAAGCCCAAGCTGAATGATCACGTAGACAAACTTGCCTGCCAGAGCTGCCACATCCCGGCCTTTGCCCGGGGTGGCGTGGCGACCAAAACCTGGTGGGACTGGTCGACGGCGGGCCGGCTGGATGAAGATGGAAAGCCTGTTAAGGAGCTGGATGAAAACGGCCATCCCAGTTATCTGAGTGAGAAAGGCGATTTCCGCCATGGCGAGAATGTGGTGCCGGAATATGCCTGGTTTGATGGCACCGTGCAGTACACCCTGGCTGGTGACCCGCTGGACATTGATAATCCGCCGGTGGCCATCAACAAGGTGGAAGGCAGCCCGGATGACGGCAAATCCCGCATCTGGCCGTTCAAGGTGATGCGGGGCAAGCAGCCGTTTGATACCGAGCGGCAAACCCTGCTGGCCACTCACGTATTCGGGGCAGACGATAGCTCTCTCTGGAGCAATTTCAACTGGGAGAAAGCCCTGCAGGCCGGCAGCGACATGTCTGGCATGCCATACAGCGGCCAGTTCGACTTTATTGAAACCACCATGCACTGGCCGATCACCCATATGGTGGCGCCGGCTAACGATGCGGTGAAATGCGGTAGCTGCCACAAGGCCGAAAGCCGGCTGGCGGGGTTGGGTGGCATCTACATGCCGGGCCATCACAGCAACGTGTGGCTTGACCGGATAGGGTGGTTGCTGGTGGCGGCCACGCTGTTTGCGGTACTGGTGCATGCCATGGCGCGGATCGTGTTCAGCGGGAGGAAAGGGCAATGAGCCGGGTACTGATGTTCAAACGCTTTGAGCGCTTCTGGCACTGGAGCCAGGCGCTGCTGATCTTCGTGCTGCTGTTTACCGGGTTCGCCATTCACGGTACCTATGAGGTGATGCGGTTCAGCACCGCCGTTCAGGTACATACCCTGGCGGCCTGGGCGTTGATTGTGCTTTGGGTGTTTGCCATTTTCTGGCATTTCACCACCGGTGAATGGCGCCAGTACATCCCGACCCGTGATGGTTTGTTCGCGGTCATGCACTATTACCTGATTGGCACCTTCACCGGTGCCTCCCATCCTTACAAGAAAACCTCCAGGGCCAAGCACAACCCGCTGCAGCGGCTGGCGTACCTGTTTTTCAAGGTGGTGATCTCGCCGATTATCTGGGTGTCCGGGCTGTTATACCTGTTCTACAACGACTGGCCGGCCACCCTGGCCGGCGCACTGGAGCTGGAAACCGTGGCCCTGGTGCACACTGGCGCGGCGTTCGCCATGCTGGTGTTCATCATTGCCCATGTGTACATGACGACGATGGGCAAAACCCTGACCAGCCACATCAAGCCTATGATCACCGGCTATGAGGATCTGGACGAGCACCATTGAAACATGTGTTCAGCTTTTATTTTGTTAAAACTAATGGAACTATAGATATATTCTTTTTGATATAAAAGGTGTGGCCGGATACTCTGGCCTTGTAGTCAAACAAAGCCAACTATCTGGCAAACCGACAGGAGAAAGATTATGTCCATCCGTCTTGGCGAAACCGCTCCGGACTTCAAAGTAGACACCACCAAAGGCGCGATCAGCTTCCATGAGTGGGCTGGTGATTCCTGGGTGTTCTTCTTCAGCCACCCCGCTGACTTTACTCCGGTATGTACCACTGAAATGGGCCGTACTGCCCAGCTGGCCCAGGAGTTTGCAGCCCGCAACGTGAAGCCGCTTGGCCTGTCTACCGACTCTGTAGACGAGCACATGAAGTGGATTGACGACGTAAACGATACCCAGAGCTGTGACCTGCAGTTCCCGATCGTTGCCGACGAAGACCACAAAATTGCCCAGCTGTACGACATGATTCACCCGGGTGAGAGCGAAACCGCCGCCGTACGCAGCGTGTTCATCATTGATCCGGCCAAGAAAGTCCGCCTGACCCTGACGTACCCGATGGCGGTTGGTCGTAACTTTGACGAAATCCTGCGTGTTATCGACGCGCTGCAGACAGCCGATGCCAGCAAGGTTGCCCTGCCGGCGGACTGGCGCAAGGGTGGCGATGTGATTATCCCGCCGTCCATCTCCAATGAAGAGGCGAAGGATATCTTCCCGCAGGGCTGGAACGAACTGCGTCCTTACCTGCGCATGACCAAGATCTGATTTGACGCTGCACTGAATTGATCAGGTTCACAGCCTGCCCCCGGCCTGGTTGCTCACGACACCGAGCAGCCTGGTTTGGGGGCTTTTTTGTGTCAGTCTCTGTCGAAGGTCAGGCTGTCGGAGTTGCCGGCAAGGCTGCCTTTTTCCAGCCGGATTTTCACTTCCAGGTTGTGGCGTGAATCGGCGTTGGCCAGCGCGGTGTCTTCGGTGATCTTGCCCTGGTGGTAAAGGTCCATGATGGCCTGGTCGAAGGTCTTCATACCCTGCTGCTGGCTCTTCTCCATGACTTCGGTAATGCCTTCAACCTCGCCTTTATTGATGATGTCCTTGATGTAGGGGCTTGCGAGCATCACTTCGACCGCTGCGCAGCGCTTGCCATCCTTACCTTTCAATAACCGTTGGGCCACCACGGCTTTCAGGTGCAGGCTCAGGTCCATAAACAGCTCTTTGTGGGCATGCTCCGGGAAGAAGTTCACGATCCGCCGCATGGTCTGGTCTACGTTGCTGGCATGCAGGGTGGATATGCACAGGTGTCCGGTTTCCGCATAGGTGAGGGCTTGCTTCATGGTTTCCCGGTCGCGGATTTCACCGATCATGATCACATCCGGTGCCTCGCGCATGGCCCGTCGCAGGGCTTCGCTATAGGAGTGAGTGTCTACGCCCACCTCCCGCTGGTTCACAACACTCTGCTTGTGGGTGTGGGTGTATTCGATGGGGTCTTCAATGGTGAGAATGTGGCCGGTGGTGTGGTTATTTCGATAATCCAGCATCGAGGCCAGGGTGGTGGACTTACCTGAGCCGGTGGAACCCACCACCAGGATCAGCCCCCGGGGTTCCATGATCAGCTTCTCGAGAATCTTTGGCAGGCCAAGGGTATCGATGGACGGAATCTCGGTTTTCAGGTGGCGAATTACCATGCTCACTTCGCCCCGCTGCCAGAGCACGTTCACCCGGAATCGCCCGATATTGGCCAGCCCCACCGCCATATCCAGCTCCAGCGACTTCTCGAACTCCGCCCGCTGCTTGTCTTTCATGATCGAGTACGCCAGTTCCTTCACGGCGCCCGCTGGAAGGTGCTTCTGGGTGATGGGAGCGGTGTGGCCTTCGACTTTCATCATCACCGGGGCTCCGGTGGAGAGGTAGAGATCGGAGGCACCTTTGTCGGCCATGAGTTTGAGGTAGGCGGTGAGGTCCATCGGCGTTCCTTTAGGCGTTGAAAAACGATGATATGTGCCAGTGTAGTAGGTCTTAGTCTTGAATGGCGATCTAACGATACTAAGCGCTTATAGCTCGCACTTTCTAAGAGCCTTCGGCCCTGTTTTAGTGCGATTTAACTCTCTGATATACAGATATTTCTCAGTGTCAGATCGAAATTCCGCCAATGTGCTTGTTCTTTGATCAGCTACTGCCCTGATTTCAAGAAAAGGCCAATCTGGCACACCTTGTGCTCATCTCCGAATAAGGCGCGTACCAACGCCCTTTCCCTACACTCGGAGGTTTTCATATGCTCAGTACAAGGTTTGCCCTCGCTGCGCTGGCAGGTGTTCTGATTTCAGGAACCGTTCAGGCGGCCGATAAATTTGTGCCGGAAGTGCTTACGGTTGAGGAACGGATTCAGCCCGGGCCGAATCTGTTTGTATTGGACCAGAGTTGGGATGGGGCAAGCCAGACCGTTGTGCTCTCCCAGGACGACCTCAGTGTTAAAGGAAACCTGAGCTTTGGCATTGTTGGCCAGATGGTCGCCAACAGTGATTTTTCCCGTCTTTACAGCCTGTCTCACTACGCTAAGCGGATCACATACGGCCCGACCGAGTCCGTACTTCAGGAATTTGATGTGTCTACCCTGAGCCTGCTTCGGGAAGTGGTGGTGCCTGAAAAAGCAGCTCAGGTAGCCCCGTCCAACGCCATCCTGAAGATCTCTCACGACGACCGCTACGCCTTTATCCAGAACGCCACACCGGCTACCTCCGTGACGGTGGTAGACCTTGAGACTGGCAGTGTTCTGCAGGAAGTACCAACACCAGGTTGCTTCGGCGTGTTCCCGGCTGCGGATTCGGTGAAGTTCACCACGGTCTGTGGGGATGGCCGTTTCCAGAGCTTTTCCCTCGCTGCGGATGGCCGGTTCGGCTCGCCGGACAGCAGTGACAAGATCTTTGATCCGGACAAGGACCCGGTATTTATTGTCGGCAAGCGGGCCGGTGATGAGCTGCTGTTTGTCTCCTTCTTCGGCACTGTTTACCGGGTTTCGGACAGCGACAAAGCGCCTCGCCTGATCAGCAAGAAATCCTTCACGGAAGGCACTGAAGGCCAGTGGGCCCCCGGTGGTGTGGATGTGGTGGCCTACAACGAGGCCCATAAGGTGCTGTTCGTAACCATGCATTCCGAAGCCTACAACGGCAGCCACAAAAATGGCGCCGAGGAAGTGTGGGCGGTGGACCTGGCCAGCGCCAAGGTGTTGGGCCGCTCCGAGGTCAAGCACCTGGTGTCGCTCTCGGTAACCGACGGCGAGCAGCCGGTGCTGTTTGGCCTGGATGAAGAGGGCGTGCTGTACCGCTATCAGGTGAAGGCGGATGCTGGATTCGCCCTGGAGGAAACCAACACGGTTGAAGATGTTGGTGGCTGGGCCATTTTCTCCATCGCAGGGTCCTGATCATGGGCCCCGATCTCCTGCAGATGTTCGTGCTGACCACCATGGTTCTGCTGGCCCTGCTGTTTACCCACGCAGCCTGGCACAAGGCTTCGGATTACGGTCGGTTTCTCGGGTATGTCATCAACTACCAGTTGCTTCCGGAATGGCTGGCGGGGCCTTTGGCCAGAGCGTTGATAGTGGCCGAGGCGGCGTGTGTGCTGTTGCTGGTTTATCCGGACACCTCCGGGCTGGGGGCGTTGGGGATGGTGGGGCTGTTGTTGGCTTACGGCGCAGCCATGGCCGTCAGCCTGTTCCGGGGCCATGCCGAGATCGATTGCGGCTGTGGTGGCGCGGCGCACCCGGTTTCGTGGCTGCTGGTGCTGCGCAATCTGGTGCTGGCGGGCCTGGCAGCCCTGGTTGCGCAGCAAGGTGTGCAGGCACCCGGGTTAGCCGGGTTGATGGTGGCGATACCCGCCGGCACCGGGCTGTGGCTGATCTACAACCTGTTCGGAAAGCTGGCCGAGAACCAGCGGCTGCTGTTGGCTAACAACAAATACTGACATTCAGAGGGAAATACTGTGGCAATTCTATCTTTTACCGTTGTTTTGCTGGCCTTGATGGTGGCTGGGCTCATTCTGGGCTTCTTCGTGCTCGCCCGACAGGTCGGCATCTTGCATGAGCGGGTGGCACCTGTGGGCGCCATGATCAACGACAGCGGCCCCAAAGTGGGCGAGCTGTCCCCGGTGTTCAGCCTGGACAGCCTGACCGGCGGCAAGGTGAACCTTGGCCAGCCGTCCGGCAAGCATAGCCTGGTGTTCTTTCTGTCGCCGACCTGCCCGATCTGCAAAAAGCTGCTGCCGGCGCTCAAGTCGATCCAGAAATCCGAAGCCGGCTGGCTCTCTGTGGTGCTGGCCAGTGACGGCGACCAACCCCGCCACGAGCAGCTGATTGCCACGCAGAAGCTGGAAGGTTTCCCGTACGTGTTGTCGGAACATCTTGGGGTGACTTACCGGGTGGCCCGCTTGCCATTTGCCGTGCTGCTTGACGAGCAGGGTGTGGTGCGGGCCAAGGGCCTGGTGAATTCAAGAGAGCAGTTGGAAAGTTTGTTCAATGCGCTGGAAACCGGCTATGCCTCTGTGCAGGAGCTGGTCAGTAAAACCGCTAGTTAATAAGTCCGGGAGGACACTATGTCCAGAATGATAGACCGTTTGTTTAACCTGATTGATAAGACATCCGAGCAGTCCACCAGGAAAGCGGCGCAGAGCTTTGGCCGCCGATCCTTCCTGGCCAAAGCCGGAACCGTCATGGCCGGTGCCATGCTGGCCCCGGTTCTGCCGTTTGACCGGTCTCTGGGGGGCGCCGCGTTTGCCGGCACCCTGGAAGACGAGAACGATTGCAGCTACTGGAAGCACTGCGCGCTGGACGGCAACCTCTGTTCCACCTCTGGCGGCTCTCTGACCTCCTGCCCGCCGGGCACCGAGGCGTCCAAGGTGGCGTGGGTGGGCACCTGCCGTAACCCGGCCGACGACAAGGACTATCTGGTGTCTTACAACGATTGCTGCGGCCGGGCCACGGTGCCCAGTTCCACCTTCTGCTTCACCAGCGAAGGGGAGCGCCCGGGCTACCGGATGGGACTGCACAACGACATCAACTGGTGCATGGCCAATACCAACAAGGGCTATCACTGCACCGTTTCCGTGGTTCTGGGCGTGGCTAATGGCTGAACCCTGGAATGAGTACCCACTGAACTTAGGGAGTTAGGAAGATGATACGGAAACGGACAGGAAACCTGCTGCTGACAACCCTGCTGGCTGCGCAACTGCTGGTGCCGGCAACGGCTGCCGAGCGATCGGCGCAATCCAACTACATGCTGCGCTGTACCGGTTGCCATGGCATGGATGGCATGGGCGTGGAAGCCGCAGGTATTCCTCCGTTTCCGGGTTTTGTGGAGGTGTTTTTCAACGATGCACAGAGCCGGCTTTACCTGATGCACGTGCCCGGCGTTGTCGGCGCTGGCCTGAACGATACCGAGATTGCCGAGGTGATGAATTATGTGGTGGAGCGCTGGGGCCAGCCCGGTGTGGCAGTCGAGCATTTTACTAAAGAAGAGGTTGATCAACTCAGGCAACGGGAGGTCCGGGATGTGGTGGCGCTGAGGCGGGAGATTACGGAGCGGTTGGCCGGGGAGGGGGTGGCTTTGCCGGAGTATACCTGGCCTTGAGAGCTGGGTTTCATTTTCGATAGTTGATACGACCTTTCGGGTGTTCTACTTTTCGAGCACTTCCTTTATCGTGCCGGAAGGCTTATCTGCACCCAGAGGTTTCAGTGGCGACTCTCAGAATTCTTATTGTTGGTGCCGGCGGCATCGGCGGCTATTATGCCGCAAGGTTGGCTGAAGTCGGCCAACAGGTTGTACTGACCGCCCGTGGAGATCACCTCGCGGCCCTACAAGCGAACGGCCTGACCGTTGATTATGAAGGGCAGGTTTTCCACCACTCCCTCCCGGCTTGCCACCACCAAGACCTTATTCATAACTATCAGGCGGATGATTTTGACCTGATCGTGATAGCCCTTAAATCGACAGCCACCAGCGCAGTGATGACGGAGCTTTCTGAATGGTTGAGGGCTGGTTCGGTTCCGGTACTGTCTCTTCAAAACGGGGTAGATAACGAACCCCTCATTTCAGAAGTGGTCGGAGAAGGCCGTGTCTTGGGTGGCCTTGCGGTGCGTATTGGCGGCCATATTATCGAGCCGGGCAAAGTGTTCGCCGAAGGTGTTGCCCAGATCGTGATGGGCGCCTGGCCTCAGCAACAGCCTGATGACCCACGGGTGGCTTTGTTGAAGAGGCTGGAGGCTGCCTTTAATGAGGCGGGTATTCCAACCACCGTAACCGAAAACATCCGTTATGAGCTTTGGCGCAAATTGGTGATTAATAACGGTGTTAATCCGCTGTCTGCGCTCACTCTTCTGGACACCCGAAGCCTTACCCATCATCCGGAATTCGGCAAGATGGTCTACGGGATGATGGCTGAGACTGTAGAGGCCTCCAGAGCCGATGGTGTGAACCTGACGCAGCGGGATCTCGATGACATGTTTGAGCTGATCAGCAGCTTTAACGCCATCAAAACCTCCATGCTGGTGGATCAGGAGAAAGGCCGGCCGCTGGAGCTGGATAGCATTGCCGGGGCGGTATTGCGGCGATGTGAGAAACTAGGCGTGGAAGCACCTTACACTTTCACCGTGAATGCAGTTTTGAAACACCAGAACTAGTCCTGGTGGCGCATATAGTGCACACCCAATCAATTTCCCGGACACTGGCCCGGATTCATTGACCTGAAGCAAGATTTCCCCACTGGTAACAGCGTTTACTGTCATCAATATCAGGAGGGAAGTCCCATGAACATGAATGCTCAAGTTTCAACTCAACCCAGGTCTACTTTGATCGGTCGCCTTGCTGACCGGTTAATCGCCAGCCAGTATCAGATGGCTGTAAAGTCCCTGCAGATGGAAGCCCCGGATGCGCTGGAGCAGATAGTTGCGCAGGCAGATCCGGCCCTGGATTCCTCCGTTGCCGCTGAAATCGAGCGTCTTTTGAGAACCCGTGGTGCACCGTTTGTGCGTTTTGAAAAGACCCTGATGCCGCAGATGCAGGCACGTTTCGGCGTTACCGAAGAACAGATGGGCACCCTGGAAGCCAAAGAGCTGGCGGCTATGAAGAAACGTTGTAGTTCCTGCTCGGAAGCGGCCCGCTGCTGGCAGGCGCTGCGTGGCGGGGAGTCTGCTGAGCGCTGTCGGGAGTTCTGTCCGAATGCCGGCGATTTTGAACACTTGGCTGATGGTGTTCGTTAGAGTCCGTCTCGATTCAACTCATAAACCACCATATTCACCGCCGAAGCAAGATTCAGAGACTCCACTGCAGCCGCGCCGGGGATGGTGAAACGGCCGGCGCCCAGGCTGGTCAGAGCCTCTTCCGGTACGCCCCGGGCTTCGTTGCCAAAAAGATAGCAGTCGTGGTTCTGGAAGTCTGAGCTGGTGATTGACTCACCGCCAATGTCCAGGCAGGCAATGCGGGGATAACGGCTGGGGAGTGTGTCCAGGTTTACATCGGTTTCCAGCGGAACATGGAAGATGGCGCCCATGCTGGCGCGCACAACTTTCGGATTATAGGGATCGACGCTGCCGGGGCTGAGCAGGCAACGCATGCCGCCAAACCAGGCCAGGGTGCGCAGGATCGTGCCCAGGTTTCCAGGATCCTGAACCTCATGTAGATAGACCGCTTTCCCGCCGGCTGTTGATGTGCCTGCCTTATCAGAGGGAAGCGGTGCCACGGCAAGAATGCCTTGCGGAGTTTTGGTGTCAGCCAGTTGCGCCATCTGGCGGTCGCTGATGATGGTTTTTGGCCAGGGGCTGGGCCAATGTTCATAGGTGCTGGTGACAAACAGCTTGGTCTGTTGCCAGTGCGGGTTTCCGGCGGCGGCTTTTTCCAGCTCCAGTACCAGGTGCTCCCCTTCCACCAGGAAGTGGCCCAGTGATTGGCGATACTTTTTCTGGTGCAGTTTCTTGATGTCATCCAGTTTCACGGCCGGGTTCCTGCATTGGGTAGCGGTTGCAACAGTGGCGTCATTGTACTGTTGCCCCCTTGTATTGTCAGGCTCGGCGGCTTTTGCGGTAGTGAGGGTGGCCGCGTACAATGCAGTCTTTCCCGCAGTAGACAGAAGACACCCCATGGCCCGTTCCAAAAGCAGTAACCGGTGGCTCGAAGAGCACGTCAACGATCCCTTTGTGAAGCAGGCGCAAGTGGATGGCTATCGATCCCGTGCCAGTTACAAACTCCTGGAGATTAACGACAAAGACCGGCTGATCCAGCCTAATATGCTCGTGGTTGACCTGGGCTCCGCCCCGGGCGGCTGGTCTCAGGTTGCAGCGAAGCTGGTAGGTCACAAGGGTCGAGTGGTGGCCTCGGACATACTGCCCATGGATGCCATTGCGGGTGTTGAATTTATCCAGGGTGATTTCACTGAGCAGGAGGTGTTTGACCAGATCATGGCCGTACTCGACGGCACCCGTGCCGATGTGGTCATCTCCGATATGGCACCCAATATCAGTGGCGTGAATGCGGCAGACCAGGCCGCGTCCATGTATCTGGTAGAGCTGGCGCTGGATATGGCGTGCCAGGTGCTCAAACCTAAAGGCAGCTTTGTGGCCAAGGTGTTTCACGGCGAAGGCTATGACGAATATGTGAAGGCCGTGCGTGCCGTATTCGATAAAGTAGTCGTGCGCAAGCCGGATTCTTCCAGGGCCCGGTCCCGGGAAGTGTACCTGGTGGCGAAGGGGTTTCGGGGTAACTGAGGCTGAGTCAGTTCGAATTTTGCACATTTCGTACAAGGGTTGAGCAGTTCTGGTTGTCCTGGTAGCGGGAAACCGAAATAAAGAAAAATAATTTGGGAATCGGCGTTGACAGTCTCGGAGAAGAATGTAGAATTCGCCTCCTCGTTGAGCAACACAGCTCAAACGCTCTTTAAC
>NZ_AXBV01000055.1:0-20235 GCF_000475255.1 Marinobacter sp. ES-1 | reverse complement strand
ACTCCCCCTCCTACTCGATCTCCCAGAGAATTTCCTGGGCGCCGTCCCTGCGGGCCAGTACCCGCGCAACTACGAACAGCAGGTCGGACAGCCGGTTCAGATAGTGGCGGGAGGCGGTGTTGATGGAGTCTTCGTGGCCCAGGGCCACAACTACCCGCTCGGCGCGCCGGCAAACAGCGCGGGCCATGTGGCAATGAGCCGCAGCAGCGGAGCCACCGGGCAGGATGAAATTCTTCAGGGGAGGCAGGCCTTCGTTGTAATGGTCCAGCGTGGTTTCCAGCCAGGTGATGTGGTCATCCCCGATGACTTTGCTGCCCGGAATGGCAAATTCCCCGCCCAGGTCGAACAGGTGGTGCTGGATGCGGCGAAGCACCTCAATCAGCGCATCATCCGCCGGTAAGGTTTCCACCAGGATACCGATATGGCAGTTCAGCTCATCGGCGGTTCCCATCGCTTCCACTCGCTGGGCGTTCTTGGCAATCCGGTTGCCATCGGCCAGGCCGGTAGAGCCATCGTCTCCGGTGCGGGTGTAGATCTTTGACAGGCGATTGCCCATGGTTTGAACTCCCTTCTGTAGTGATCAGTTGAGTTGTTTTACCCGTTCGGTGAGCATTTGGTTCACCGGTGCGGCAATGTTGTACCGATGGCCCAGACGGGCAAGATAACCGTTGATGAAGTCTATCTCGGTTTCTCGGCCCGCCAGCATATCTGCGCGCATCGACGATGTGTTTGCAGCGGTTTTCCGGGCCACGGCTTCGATGGTTTCCCGCAGGCTATCCGGTGCAACTACGGGTTGCCCCGCGGCATCCAGAAGCTGGCTGATTTCCTGGCACAGCGGATCGATCCATTTCAGATAGAACGGCTGGCCCAGGATCTCACCGTTGGGGCAGTCAAGCAGGGCGGTAAAGGCGTTGATGCCGGCATTGATAACCAGTTTCTGCCAGAGCCTGCCGAGAATATCCGGTTCCGGCTGGACTACCAGGCCGCTGGTGGCAAGCTGCTGCGCCACCGGTTCTACATGGGCTTGCCCGGCAGGGTTAAGTGCTCCTAGCCAGGTAGTACCGCGACCGGCGTGAACCGTCAGGCCTGGCTGCGGCCGGTTGGCACCTTCGGTGGTGGAGGCCGCGAGCACAGGCCTTTCAGGCCAGGTTTCGGCAACCTGTTGCTGGCTCCCGAGTCCATTCTGGAACAACACGATGGGCGTTGATGGTGGCGTTGAGGGCAGGGCAGACGTGAGGGCTTCTAGAGTGTCGCCGGCTTTGGTGGTCACCAGTAACAGGCCTGGTGACTGCCCGGATTGAAGCCAGGGAATGGTGACGCTGAATGGTTCGCCTTCGATGGGCTGAAAGCGGTAGTGGACAGGTTCCGGGTGTTGGCCCGGGCGGGGCACAAACGCTACCTGCCCGGCAGGTAGCGTTGCGGCCCAGAGCCGGCCCATAGAGCCGGCGCCGAGTATGGCAATCATGGCCTTACATGGCCTCGATTTCGGCCCGCTGTGCGCTGAGCCGCTGCAGGCTGCCCTGGGCATCCTTCAGCTTCTCTTTTTCCTTCTCGACCACTTCAGCCGGAGCCTTGGCGGTGAACTTCTCGTTGTTCAGCTTGCCTTCCAGGCGGCCGATTTCCTTGTTCAGGCGCTCCAGCTCCTTGTCCAGGCGCTTGAGTTCGGCGCCCTTGTCGATCAGGCCGGCCATGGGCACCAGCACTTCCATTTCGCCCACCAGCTGGGTGGCGCTCATGGGAGCCTTGTCGCCCTCGAACCATTCCAGCTTCTCCAGCTTGGCCAGGGACATCAGGAACTGCCGGTTGTCGTTCAGACGGCGCTGGTCGTCAGCGTTGCCGCCTTTCAGCAGCACTGGTACCTGTTTGCCCGGGGAGATGTTCATCTCGCCTCGGATATTCCGCACCGCCACGATCACGCCTTTCAGCCATTCGATGTCGGCTGCCACGGCGGAGTCCTGCTTGCTTTCGTCCGGCTGCGGGAACGGCTGCAGCATGATGCTGTCGCCGGTTTTGCCGGCCAGCGGGGCAATGCGCTGCCAGATTTCTTCGGTGATGAAGGGCATCATCGGATGTGCCAGGCGCAGGACGGCTTCCAGCACGCGAACCAGGGTACGGCGAGTGCCGCGCTTGGCTTCGGGGCTGGCGTTGTCGTCACTCAGGGCCGGCTTGGACAGTTCCAGGTACCAGTCGCAGTATTCGTTCCAGATGAACTCATACAGGGCGTAGGCGGCCAGGTCGAAGCGGTACTGGTCCAGGTGACGGATCACTTCCTGCTCGCAGTGCTGCAGCTCGCTGATGATCCAGCGGTCGGCCAGGGACAGTTCCACCGGCTCGTCGTTTACGCCGCAGTCTTCGCCTTCGGTGTTCATCAGCACATAGCGGGCGGCGTTCCACAGCTTGTTGCAGAAGTTGCGGTAGCCTTCCAGGCGCTTCATGTCCCAGTTGATGTCACGGCCGGTGGTGGCCATGGCTGCCAGGGTGAAGCGCAGGGCGTCGGTGCCGTGGGCAGCGATGCCTTCCGGGAATTCCTTCTCGGTGCGCTTGCCGATCTTCTCGGCCAGTTTCGGCTGCATCAGGTTGCCGGTGCGTTTTTCCAGCAGATCCGGCAGGCTGATACCGTCGATCATGTCCAGCGGGTCAATAACGTTACCCTTGGACTTGGACATCTTGTCGCCGTGCTCGTCCCGGATCAGGCCGGTGACGTATACGGTTTTGAACGGTACCTGAGGGGTGCCGTCTTCGTTTTTCATGAAGTGCATGGTCATCATGATCATCCGGGCAACCCAGAAGAAGATGATGTCGAAACCGGTCACCAGCACGTCCGTGGGGTGGAAGGTTTTCAGGCGTTCGGTGATTTCCGGCCAGCCCAGGGTGCCGAAGGTCCACAGGGCGGAGCTGAACCAGGTGTCCAGAACGTCGTCGTCCTGTTTCAGTTCCAGGTCTGCGGCCAGGTTGTGCTTCTGGCGTACTTCGTCTTCGTTACGGCCCACATAAATGTTGCCTTCGGCATCGTACCAGGCCGGAATCCGGTGGCCCCACCAGAGCTGGCGGGAAATGCACCAGTCCTGGATGTCGCGCATCCAGGCAAAGTACATGTTCTCGTACTGCTTGGGCACAAACTGGATACGGCCGTCTTCTACAGCTTCGATGGCCGGCTTGGCCAGGGTCTTGGCATTGGCGAACCACTGGTCTGTGAGCATCGGCTCGATGATCAGGCCGGAGCGGTCGCCACGGGGCACGCTCAGTACGTGGTCTTCAATTTTCTCGACCAGGCCTTCGGCTTCCATGTCTGCCACGATCTGCTTGCGGGCGGCCTCGCGGGTCAGACCGGCATAGGCTCTGGGCATGGTGCCGTCGATGTCGGTGTTCTCGGTGCCGTCAGAGTTGAAGACCTCGGCGATGTCCCGGATATTCGCATCCTGGGTCATCACGTTGATCATCGGCAGGTTGTTGCGCTTGCCCACGGCGTAGTCATTGAAGTCGTGGGCCGGGGTGATCTTCACGCAGCCGGAGCCTTTTTCCGGATCGGCGTGGTGGTCGGCCACGATGGGAATCCGGCGGCTCACCAGCGGCAGAAGAACATGCTGGCCGATCAGGTGCTGGTAGCGCTCGTCGTCCGGGTGCACGGCTACGGCGGTGTCGCCCAGCATGGTTTCCGGGCGGGTGGTGGCGACGATCACGTAGTCTTTGCCGTCCTGGGTTTTCTGGCCGTCTGCCAGCGGGTAGCGCAGGTGCCAGAAGAAACCTTTTTCTTCCTTGTTCTCGACTTCAAGGTCAGAGATGGCGGTGTGCAGTTTCGGGTCCCAGTTCACCAGCCGCTTGCCGCGGTACACCAGGCCGTCTTCGTACAGGCGGATAAATACTTCCTGCACGGCTTTGTAAAAGCCATCGTCCATGGTGAAGCGTTCGTTGCTCCAGTCCACGGAGTTGCCGAGGCGGCGCATCTGGCGGGTGATGGTGCCGCCGGAGTGCTCTTTCCAGTCCCAGATACGCTTGATGAATTCTTCCCGGCCCAGGTCGTGGCGGGTTTTGTCTTCTTCTGCAGCCAGTTTGCGCTCAACCACCATCTGGGTGGCGATGCCGGCGTGGTCGGTGCCCACGGTCCACAATGCGTTACGGCCCTGCATGCGCTTGAAGCGGGTGAGGGTGTCCATGATGGTGTGCTGGAACGCATGGCCCATGTGCAGGCTGCCGGTCACGTTGGGTGGCGGGATGGCGATGCTGTAGGAATCGCCTTCTCCGCTGGGGCGGAAATAGCCTTTGGATTCCCAGTTTTCGTACCACTGGCGCTCGATGTTTTCTGGCTGGTAGGTTTTTTCCATGGGATTATGCAGTGACCGTTTTGGTTGATTCACATAGAGAAATTCTGAATTGGGCGATTATACATGGTCGCTGTTGATGCGGCGAACCTCTGTGAAACGTAGCCTGCTGATTTGGTGCAGTGTGGGGTCCTTTCGCGGATTTAGTGGCAAAAAAAATCACCGCCGCCGCATATCATGCACCCGAGCCTCAATCCCCATCCCCCGCAGCTGTTTGTAATGCCCGCGAGCCAGGTTCAACACAGCTGGATCATTATGGGCTACAAGCGCCAGGCGGCGGTACTGATCGGCGTCGTCGGGCAAGGTCGAGGACAGCACGATAACGGTATCCCAGTCCGTAGCGGCCGGCGGGTAAAGCAGGATGCCGACAGGGTCGGTGCAGGGGGTGGTCGGGTCTTTGGCGATGCTGTGGGGGATGTAGGCTTCCGGGGTGAAGTTCCACAGCAGGTCGTCGAGTTCTTTGGCTTGGTCTTCGGTGTCGCAGAGGATGCACACGCGGTCGCCCTGCTGCCAGGCTTTGTCCACCAGTTTGGCGGCGTGGAGGTTTCTGGCGGCGGGGGTGTTCTGGGCGAGGATGTGGAACCAGTAACGTTGGTTCTTTTCGTCCCGGCCGGAGGGGCCGGCAGCTGGGCTGCCGGGCTCCGGAGTAGGGGTTGGCTGGTTATCCTGCATGGGACATCAGGTAGTCGACCAGCAGGGGCACCGGGCGGCCGGTGGCGCCCTTGGCTTTGCCGGAGTTCCAGGCGGTGCCGGCGATGTCCAGGTGGGCCCAGGAGTAGTCCTTGGCGAAGCGGCTCAGGAAGCAGGCAGCCGTGATGGTGCCGGCCGGCCGGCCGCCGATGTTGGCCATGTCGGCGAAGTTGCTGTCGAGCTGGCTCTGGTATTCGTCCCAGAGCGGCAGGCGCCAGGCGCGGTCGCCGGTGCGCTCGCCCGCGGCCAGCAGTTCGTTGGCCAGTTCGTCGTTGTTGGACAGCAGGCCGGTGGCGTGGTTGCCCAGGGCGATGATGCAGGCGCCGGTGAGGGTGGCCATGTCGACCACAGCAGCCGGGTCGAATTTCTTCACGTAGGTGAGGGCGTCGCACAATACCAGGCGGCCTTCGGCGTCGGTGTTGAGGATTTCAACGGTCATGCCGCTCAGGGTGGTTACGATGTCGCCCGGGCGGGAAGCGCCGCCATCCGGCATGTTCTCGGCGGCAGCAATCACCGCGACTACGTTGATTTTGGGCTTGGTCTCAGCCAGTACTTTCATGGCGCCGAATACGCTGGCGGAACCGCCCATGTCGTACTTCATCTCGTCCATGCCTTCGCCGGGCTTGAGGCTGATGCCGCCGGTGTCGAAGGTGATGCCTTTACCCACCAGCACGTAGGGTTTGTCCTTGGCTTTGCCGCCACGGTATTCCATCACGATCAGGCGCGGGGGCTGCTTGGAGCCTTTGCCCACGGCCAGGATGGTGTTCATACCCATCTTTTCCATCTGCTTTTCATCAAGCACTTCGGTCTTGATGCAGTCGTGTTCCTTGGCCATGGCCTGTGCCTGTTCGGCCAGCCATACCGGGTGGCAGATGTTGGGCGGGGTGTTACCCAGATCCTTGGTGTAGTTCATGCCGCGGCCGGTGGACAGGCCCAGGTTGAAGGCATCTTTCAGGGCTTTGCCGGCACCGGAGGCCTGTACGGTCACTTTCTTGAGCTTGCGGGCCGCAGGCTTTTCACTTTTGAAACCGGTGAAGCTGTACAGCTGGTCTTCCAGGATGCGGCCAATCAGGTTCAGGCGCGCTTCTTCGTTGCTGACAGCATCTTCGCCCTGCAGGGCCGTGTCGGCCAGGCAGATCAGGGCGTTTTTGGACGGGCCGTCTTTCAGGGCGCCCATCATGGCGATCAGGGCTTTACGGAAGTTGGCCGGTGTGCGGTCTGCATCTTTGCCGGTGCCGACCACAACCAGGCGCTGCCAGGGCTGGTCGACCAGCGGGATGGTGTTAACTGAAGCATTCTTGCCGGTCAGGTCGCCAGCTTTTTCGAGTTGCTTGATCAGCCCGCCCAGGGTTTCGTCTGCCTGTGTTGTGGTGTCAGGCCAGGTACCTTTTTCGGGGAGGCCGATGACCAGGCAATCGGTTTTGGTGGCGGCAATGGCTTTACTGCTCAGGCTGAAATTCATGGCAACTCCCGTTGTCAGGTTATTCTGTTTAGGTCCGCGCCGGGCGGGTTTGATCGAATGTTAATAAGGATTGGGGCAAAGCCGCGAATAATCAAGCGATAAGGCCTTATCGTTACGATGGCTTTAACGAGTTGTTCCTGTACTGTCATTCATTCCCAAGGTTACATAGAATACGCGCAGTTCCTCTTATCCTCCATCTCCTGAAAGGGCGCGGCCAGAGAGATCAGTTTGAGCATCATTTTCCGTTACCTCATCCGCCAGATCATGGTCAGCATGCTTGCTGTTTCCGGCATTTTGTTGCTGGTGTTCATGAGCGGCCGGTTTATCAAGTACCTGGCGAGTGCGGCTGAAGGCGAGCTGGCAGCGGGCGTGTTGTTCGCCATTATGGGCTACCGTTTCCCCGGTTTTCTGGAGCTGATCCTGCCCTTGGGATTGTTTATCGGCATTCTGCTGGCCTACGGCCGGATGTACCTGGAAAGCGAGATGACGGTGCTGTTCGCCTGCGGCGTCAGCGAGCGGGAGCTGTTGCAGAAAACCCTGGTGGGTGCGCTGCCGGTGATGCTGGTGGTGGGCGCAATGAGCCTGTTTATCTCACCCTGGGGTATGAAGCAGGTGGAACATATTTTCAACGAACAGCGCAAAGCCACCGAGTTTGAAATGCTCGCGCCCGGGCGGTTCCAGGATCTCAGCTCCGGTACCCGGGTGACCTATACCGAAGCGCTCAGTGACGACAAGCGTGAGCTGCAGGGTGTGTTCATTGCCGAGCACGGTCGCAACGGTGAAGGCGTTACCCTGATTACAGCAGAGACCGGTTCGCAGTTGATCGACGAGAAAACCGGCAGCCGGTTCCTGATTCTGGAAGAAGGCGGCCGCTTTCAGGGTATGCCGGGGCAGCTGGATTACAACGTAACCCGGTTCGAGGCCTATGGCCTCAAGATCCAGGCCGGCGACGCGGGTGATCGCGAGCTGGAAGAGGGCATCAGTACGCTGGATCTCTGGCGATCAGACAACCTTGAAGATCGCGCCCTGTTGCACTGGCGCTTCTCCCTGCCGTTAATCGTTCCGATCGTTACCCTGCTGGCGGTTCGTCTGAGCCGGGTGAATCCCCGGCAGGGCCGGTTCTTCCATCTTTTACCTGCAATGCTCGTGTATATCACCTATCTGGGCCTTCTGATCGTGGCCCGGGACGCACTGGCAGACGGCAAGGTGCCGGAGTGGATCGGCATGCTCTGGGTGCACGCGCTGTTCCTGGCGCTAGGGTTATGGCTGCATTTCGGGCCGGCCTGGCTGCATCGCCGCCGGCTGGAGAAGGAGGGCCGTGCCAGTGCGTAAGATCGACAACTATGTAATGCGCACCGTTGGCGGTGCCATGTTCCTGGTGATGGTGGTGGTGCTGTCGCTGGATGTGATCTTCGCCTTCATTGCCGAGCTGGAAGATACCCGCAACGATTACCAGACGGTGCAGGCGCTTTGGTACGTGGCGCTCACCTTGCCCCGCAGGATCTACGATTACCTGCCGCTTGGCGCTTTTATGGGGTGCCTGGTTGGGCTGGGGGCCATGGCGAGTTCGTCGGAGCTAACGGTGATTCGCGCCGCCGGGGTGTCGCTGAAGCGGATTGTCTGGTCTGCCATGAAGCCGGCGCTGGTTATTGTGTTGCTGGGTGTGGCGATTGGTGAATACGTGGCACCCAACACCGAACGGCTGGCTCAGAGCGACAAGGCCATAGCCCTGGGGGCGGGCAAGAATGTGGCATCGGCCCACGGTGTCTGGCACCGGGAAGGCAATACCTTCATGCACCTGAATGCGGTGCAGCCGGATGGCGGCCTGGTAGGGGTTTCGCTGTTCCGGTTTGATGATCAGCGCCAGCTGGAGCAGTCCAGCTTTTCCGAGCGGGCGGTGTTCCAGGGTGATCACTGGTTGCTGGAAAACGTGGCGGTGACCCGCATGGAAGGTGAGCAAACGGTGCGGGAAGCCCATGAAACCCTGCGCTGGGATACCGGCTTGTCTCCAGACGTATTGAGTGTGCTGATTGTGAAGCCGGAAAACCTGTCGATGAGTGGCCTGTATACCTACGCCACCTATCTGGGGGAGCAAGGGCTGACTGCGGCACAGTACTGGCTGGCGTTCTGGAAGAAAGCACTGATGCCGCTGGGTACTGCGGTCATGGTGCTGGTGGCGATTTCCTTTGTGTTTGGCCCCTTGCGTTCTGTAACCATGGGCTTCCGGGTGTTTACCGGCTTGCTGGTGGGCTTGTTGTTCAAGTACATGCAGGATCTGCTCGGGCCCATGAGCATGGTGTACGGCTTTAATCCCATGATTGCTGTGCTGGCGCCGATTGCCATCAATGCCGTGGTGGGTGCGGTGTTGATGAGAAGGGCCGGCTGAACCGGCCCGGAAGGCTTACTTTTTCGCGGCTTTTTCTACCTGAACCACAACGCTGTTGGAGGCCCGGTCGGTCAGTGACAGTCCGTTGATCGGGTAGAACAGAGCAATAATGGCGGGAACGCTGATCAGCAGGGTAACGGTACCGATGTAATGGCTTGCCAGCATGGTGAGGAAAACCACCGCCGAGGCTGTGCCGTAACGAAACAGGGCCTGGGTCCAGCTCACTGACGTGCCGTCCAGGTTTTCGATCCGAACCCGCCATACTTGCATGCCCAGGGTCTGGCCGATTCGGGTCCAGAAGTAGGCAAAGAACAGATACAGCACCAGGAAGAGCACGAAGGTGAGCCCCGGATCGCCCGAGAGCTGGCCGGCCTCAGCCATTTGTTCGTACTTGTCCCAGCCCGTAATCCACCCGGCAATCATGGTATAAATCCAGGTGGCGACCAGCAGGACCGCAATACTGATCAGGCCATCGTAAATAATCGCCAGAGCCCGCTTGAGGGCGGTTGCCGGTGGCAGCAGTTGCTCGGCGTCATGAAAGCGTCGGGGCATGGGGTCTCCTGTGAGGTTTCACGTTTTTCCTGTTCTCGGCGTGTGCTAGAGTAGCGGATTTGCACACGCATGTAAGTATTCGTATTTCAATCGCGGACTTGCCGGTTGTTCCGGCAGGTTTCTGGCAAGGTGTTAAAGGTCGAAAGGTATCAAAGGTCTATGAAAACCGCAGAGTTGCGACAGGCGTTTCTGGAATATTTCAAACAGCAAGGTCACACCATTGTGCCGAGCAGTTCCCTGGTACCGGCAGACGACCCGACACTGTTGTTCACCAACGCTGGCATGAACCAGTTCAAGGATACCTTCCTTGGCCGTGAAGAGCGCGACTACAACCGGGCAACATCGTCCCAGAAGTGTGTGCGCGCCGGGGGCAAGCATAACGACCTGGAGAACGTGGGCTATACCGCCCGCCACCATACCTTCTTCGAAATGCTGGGCAACTTCAGCTTCGGTGATTACTTCAAGCGCGAAGCCATTAACTTTGCCTGGACCTTCCTGACTGGTGAGAAGCACCTGAACCTGCCCCAGGAGAAACTGTGGGTAACGGTTTATGCCGAAGACGATGAAGCCTTTGATATCTGGAACAAAGAAGTTGGCGTTCCAACAGACCGCATTGTTCGCATTGGCGACAACAAGGGTGCGCGCTACGCTTCTGACAACTTCTGGCAGATGGGTGACACCGGCCCCTGCGGCCCCTGCACCGAAATCTTCTACGACCACGGCCCGGACGTAGCGGGCGGCCCTCCTGGTAGCCCGGAGGAAGACGGCGACCGCTACATCGAGATCTGGAACGTGGTGTTCATGCAGTACAACCGCACCGCCGATGGCGAGATGCTGAACCTGCCCAAGCCTTCTGTGGATACCGGTATGGGTCTGGAGCGAATTGCAGCGGTGTTGCAGGGCGTTCACAGCAACTATGAAATCGATCTGTTCCAGGATTTGCTGAAAGCTGCTTCTGAAATTCTGGGTGGTGCAGCCACTACCGAGGCCTCGCTGCGCGTCGTGGCTGACCACATCCGCTCCTGTGCCTTCCTGATTGCCGATGGCGTGATGCCGTCCAACGAAGGCCGTGGCTTTGTGCTGCGCCGGATCATCCGCCGTGCAGCCCGCCACGGTAACAAGCTGGGTGCGAACGAACCATTCTTCTACAAGCTTACCGGTGCCCTGGTTGAACTG
Organism: Marinobacter sp. ES-1; assembly: GCF_000475255.1. NCBI lineage: Bacteria > Pseudomonadati > Pseudomonadota > Gammaproteobacteria > Pseudomonadales > Marinobacteraceae > Marinobacter > Marinobacter sp. ES-1. The sequence continues at coordinate 9,650 of NZ_AXBV01000055.1, read as the reverse complement.
ATGGGCGATGCCTATCCGCAACTGGTCAGCAGCCGCAAGCAGATCGAAAGAGTACTGCTGCAGGAAGAAGAACAGTTTGCCAAGACCCTGGACAAAGGCCTGCGCCTGCTGGAACAGGATATTGCCGAGCTGAAGGGTACTGAAATTCCCGGCGAAACCGTCTTTACCCTGTACGACACTTACGGTTTCCCGGTAGACCTGACCAACGACATCGCCCGCGAGCGCGGCCTGACCCTAGACTATGAAGGCTACGAAAAGGCCATGGAAGCCCAGCGTGACCGTGCCCGGGCTGCGAGCAAGTTCGGCATTGATTACAACGCCGCAGGCATCACCATCGAAGGGAAAACCGAGTTTACCGGTTACGATCACATCGACGGCCACGAGCGAATCCGCACCGTTCTGGTGAATGGCGAAGAGAAAACCGCCGAAGCCGGTGACGAATGTGTTGTGGTGCTGGAGCGTACTCCGTTCTACGCAGAATCCGGCGGCCAGGTGGGTGACACCGGCCTGCTGACCTGGAGCGGTGGCCGGTTCAAGGTAACCGACACCCGCAAAGAAGGCGATAACCACCTGCACGTGGGCACGCTGGTAGAAGGTGAGCTGTTCCCGGGGCTGGAAGTTGACGCGCGTATTGACCACGCCCGCCGTGAACGCACCAAGCGTAACCACTCCGCCACGCACCTGCTGCACGCAGCACTGCGTAATGTGCTGGGTGAGCATGTAACCCAGAAAGGTTCCCTGGTAGACCCCGACAAACTGCGTTTCGACTTCTCCCATTTCGAGGCGGTCACTGCCGAGCAGCTGAAAGAAATCGAACGCCAGGTGAACGAGCAGGTACTGGAAAACACCCCGGTTGAGATCGACGTTACCGATATGGAAACGGCCAAGGCCAAGGGCGCTATGGCGCTGTTCGGCGAGAAGTACGGCGATGAGGTTCGGGTTCTGAGCATGGGTACCGATCACTATTCTGTTGAGCTGTGTGGCGGTACCCACGTATCCCGCACCGGCGATATCGGTTTGTTCCGTATTACCTCCGAGAGCGGTATTTCCTCCGGCGTTCGCCGTATTGAAGCGGTGACCGGCTTCGGCGCACTGGAATGGCTGGACGCCACCGAGCGCACACTGCGTGAAACCGCCCGCCTGGTTAAGGGCACCCGCGAGACTGTCGTGGAGAAAGTTCAGCAGGTTCTCGACCGCAACCGTCAGCTGGAAAAAGACATGGATGGCCTGAAGGCCAAGCTGGCCAGCTCCGCCGGCAGCGACCTTGCTGGTAACGCGGTTGAAGTTGCCGGCTTGAAAGTTGTGGCAGCAGAGCTGGAAGGTGCAGACCGTAAGGCCCTGATGGAAACCGCTGACCAGTTGAAGAACAAGCTGGGCGAGGGTGTGGTAGTGCTGGCCACGGTGGAAGACGGCAAGGTAACACTGGTTGCCGGCGTAACCAAGTCCGCCACTGGCCGCATCAAGGCTGGCGACCTGATGAAGCATCTGTGTGCCCAGGTAGATGGTAAAGGCGGTGGTCGCCCGGATATGGCTCAGGGCGGTGGTAACGATCCGTCCAGGCTGGCAGATGCCCTGGCCGGAGTTCCGGGCTGGGTCGAGCAAAATATCGGATAAGCAACTTTTTCGGAAGCGGGCGGAGGTTTATAATTCCGCCCGCTTTATTTGACTGGCGGAGCCTGGCTCCGCTGTAAGGCCCGTTTCGGAGTTTGGGAAAGCATGGCTCTGTTGGTTCAGAAATTTGGTGGTACATCCGTCGGCACAACCGAACGGATTGAAGCGGTCGCTGACAAGGTGTGTCAGCTCCGCAAAGATGGTCACGACATTGTGGTGGTGGTCTCCGCTATGAGCGGCGAGACCAATCGCCTGATTGCCCTGGCCAACGACATTATGGAAGAGCCCACGCCCCGCGAAATGGACGTGCTGGTTTCCACCGGTGAGCAGGTCACTATCGCCCTGTTGTCTATGGCGCTGCAGAAGCGCGGCTGTGATGCCCGGTCTTATACCGGCTCCCAGGTGCGAATCCTGACGGACAGCAGCCATACCAAGGCACGCATTAAAGATATCGACGAGCAGAACATGCGCGCGGATCTGGATGCAGGCCGGGTTGTTGTGGTTGCCGGTTTCCAGGGTGTTGATGAGCACGGCAATATCACCACGCTGGGCCGCGGTGGTTCCGATACCACAGCCGTTGCCTTGGCGGCGGCGCTGAAGGCGGACGAGTGCCAGATTTACACCGATGTTGACGGCGTTTATACGACCGACCCGCGGGTAGTAGACAGCGCGCGCCGGCTTGAGCGAATTACGTTCGAAGAAATGCTTGAGATGGCCAGCCTGGGCTCGAAAGTTCTCCAGATCCGGGCCGTCGAATTTGCAGGTAAATACAATGTTCCATTAAGGGTGCTGTCCAGCTTCGCAGAAGGCGAGGGTACCCTGATTACTTTTGAGGATGAGAACGCCATGGAACAACCGGTTGTTTCCGGCATTGCCTTTAACCGTGATGAAGCCAAACTGACCATCTCCGGAGTGCCTGACACCCCGGGCAGCGCCCTGCGAATTCTCAAGCCGGTGAGCGATGCCAACATCGAGGTGGACATGATTGTCCAGAACGTGGGTGAGGATAACAAAACCGCATTCACCTTCACGGTTCACCGTAATGATTTCAAGCGTGCCCAGGACGTTCTGCGCGGCATCAGCACCGAAATCGGTGCCGGTGAAGTGGGCGGCGACACCAAGATTGCGAAGGTGAGCATTGTGGGTGTTGGCATGCGTTCCCATGCCGGCGTTGCAACTAAAATGTTCGAAGCGCTGTCTAACGAAGGCATCAATATTCAGATGATCTCCACATCGGAAATCAAGATTTCCGTGGTGATCGACGAGAAATATCTCGAACTGGCCGTTCGCGCACTGCACAGTGCCTTCGAGCTGGACAAGTCCGGGCTAGTAGAAGAAGGAATGTGAGGGCAGGGTGCCCTTTGCTTCCTCCTGAAGGTCATTGAGGAAATCTATAGGGGTTGGAGATTGTATAAGTATTATTCCGCCTTTAGACTTCGCGGTGATCTCATTATAAAAGCAACAAGTACATAGAAATGTAGTCGGAACAGGTAGCTTTGGAATAGGGAGAAAGGGATATGTTGATTTTGACTCGCCGCGTTGGCGAAACTCTGATGATCGGTGACGAAATTACCGTTACCGTTCTCGGAGTGAAGGGGAACCAGGTTCGCATCGGTGTTAACGCACCTAAAGATGTTGCCGTTCACCGCGAAGAAATCTATCAGCGGATTCAGTCCGAAAAAGGCTCTGACGAGCCGGAACCGGGCAATCGTTGATCAGAAAGAAAGCCGCTCAAGGGAAACCTGAGCGGCTTTTTTAATAATAGGGAAAATCGGTTAGAAAAATATCGTGTCAACCCTATGAAAACAGAAAAATTATGGTAGTATACGCCCCGTTCTCAAGGAGAGGTGGGTGAGTGGCTGAAACCAGTTCCCTGCTAAGGAACCGTACGAGCAATCGTACCGAGGGTTCGAATCCCTCCCTCTCCGCCATTTCCTAGCGGAAAGGCGAGAACCGGTTGAAGTAGCATTCAACCACTGCGAAAGATTGTGCGGCTGTAGCTCAGCTGGATAGAGTACCTGGCTACGAACCAGGCGGTCGGAGGTTCGAATCCTCCCAGCCGCGCCAATTTTCGCCAATCAGTTTCAAGCGGCTGTAGCTCAGCTGGATAGAGTACCTGGCTACGAACCAGGCGGTCGGAGGTTCGAATCCTCCCAGCCGCGCCATATTAAACAAAAAGCCCCGCCAAGTGCGGGGCTTTTTGTTTCTGTTACCACATCAAATCGTCGGGAATCTCATAACCCGCGTACGGATCGTCCTCGCCGGCGTCGTCCTGTTTCCGCTCATGCATTGAGATAACGGCGGCTTCATCCCGTTCCATAATCTTGCGTGCTACCTTGTCCGGGACAACTTCGTAGTTTTCGCCAAGGGCGACGATGGCCAGTCGCCCCCTCGAAAGCTGGTCAACCATCTTGTCGTCCACCAGGATTTTCTTGATCTTCTTGCCGTCAACAAACTGGTAAGACGTCTCGCCCCGGCTGCGATCCAGTCGGTTGGTTTCGATCAGCTGGCGAATCTGGGCCTGGATGGCTTTTTTCTCGGCTTCTTTCTGCCGTTCCAGGTTCAGCTGACGATCCCTTTCGGCCTGCTCCTGCCTTGCCTTGCGTGCGCGCTCTTCGGCTTCATTCACCTGGGCAGCGCCTTTCGGCTGTTGTTTCCGTTGTTTACGCTTTTCGCTGCGAATGGCCCGGGCCTTTTTCTCATCAGCCAGCCCGGCTTTCATAAGTTGTTCCTGCAAAGACGCCATCAGTGACTCCGTGGATTCGTGATAAACTTCAGCAATTATCTGTTCAGTATACGCCGTCAGTGCGCACTCAATAACCCACGTTTACCTCACCTCACGGATTTTTTATGTCTTCTTTCAAAGAGCTGGGCCTGTCGCCTGCCATGCAGGCCAACCTTGACCGGCTGAACTACACGCAGCCAACCGGTATTCAGGTAAAAGCCATGCCGCCGGCAATGGCGGGCAGGGATGTGATAGCCATGGCCCAGACCGGCAGCGGTAAGACCGCTGCCTTCGGTATACCGCTGATCGAAAAGCTGCAACCGAAGCAATTCGCGGTGCAGGCGCTGGTGCTGTGTCCTACCCGGGAGCTGGCAGATCAGGTGGCTAAGGCGTTGCGGGAGCTGGCCCGGGCTAAAGACAACGTAAAGGTGCTGACTCTGTGTGGCGGTGTGCCCATTGGCCCGCAGATTGGTTCGCTTAGCCACGGCGCCCATATTGTGGTGGGCACCCCGGGCAGGGTGGAGGACCACCTTCGCAAGGGCACGTTAAACCTGGATCGCCTGAAAACCCTGGTGCTGGATGAAGCAGACCGGATGCTGGACATGGGTTTTGAGGAAGTGATGACTTCAATTCTTTCGCAGACGCCACGTAATCGCCAGACACTGTTGTTTTCGGCTACCTGGCCAGACGCGATCCGTACCATCAGTGAACGCTTCCAGTCCGAGCCGGAAGATGTGCGGGTTGAGGCGCAGGAATCCGGGCCGGATATTGAAGAGCTGTTCTATGAAATCGCGCCGGATCAGCAGGTTGCTGCCGTGGCGGCCTTGCTTTCGCGTTTCCAGCCATCGGCCAGCCTGGTGTTCTGTACCACCAAGCGCGACTGTGATGAGCTGGCCGACGAGCTTTCCCGGTTGGGGTTTGCTGCCTTGTCTTTGCACGGTGATCTCGACCAGAAAGACCGGGATGGCACGCTGGTGAAGTTTGCCAACCAGAGCTGCACCGTGCTGGTGGCTACGGATGTGGCGGCCCGGGGGCTGGACATCAAGGGCCTGCCGCTGGTGATCAATGCCGAGCCTGCGCGGGATCCGGAAGTTTACACCCACCGCATCGGGCGTACCGGCCGGGCGGGGGAGCAAGGCCATGCGATTACGCTGTGCACGCCGAAGCAGGGGCACAAGATAACCCGTCTGGAAGCTGACCGGGCAAAGTCCGCGGAGTGGGGTGATACGGCCGGGCTACTGGCAGAGCGGGTGCGCCCGCTACGCCCGCCCATGAAAACGCTGTGCCTGGCCGGAGGCCGTAAAGAAAAGGTCCGCCCCGGTGATGTTCTGGGAGCGCTCACCGGTGACGCAGGCATTCCCGGCTCTGCGGTAGGCAAAATCGATCTGTTCGATTTCCAGTGCTTTGTTGCGGTGCAGGTAGAGTGGGCAGATAAGGCGCTCGCCAGGCTTGAAGCAGGTAAGGTGAAAGGCAGGAAAATACGCGTTCGCTTCGCGTAATCGCGCTTTGAATAAAGTGGCGCTTCAGTTGTCTTTTCAGGCCGGAGCGCTCGGAAACTCCCTATAGAAATGTGTCCTTTAGGTTGCTCCTGATCAATGAAACCGGTAAATTACGCGGGATTTTGCCTCCCGTTTTGCTTTTTCAGGCCATAAGACTTTGGTCTTGTTTGGGCTGGTAGTAATCCGGGGAAATCACACAAACCAATACAGGTAGCTGTTCGTTATGAATGACCTGATGTCACAAGCCGTTGAGCTGATGATTGCCGGCATGGGTTTCGTGTTCGTGTTCCTGATTATTCTGGTATTCGCGACCGGCCTGATGTCCAAAATCATTCTGCGGTTTGCGCCGCCAGAGCCGGCAACCCCGGCCAGAACGCCACGTGCCAAGCCGAAGGCGCCCACGTCGGTTGACCCTGACACCGCCGAGGCCATCAAGAAGGCGATTGCACAATACCGGGCACGCCACAAGAAGTGACCCTGGTACAGATTAGAACCTTTTAACAGAAGGCTGACACGATGACTGACACGAAAAAACCGCTTGGGATTACGGACGTAATTCTGCGTGACGCCCACCAATCCCTGCTGGCCACCCGCATGCGGCTGGATGACATGCTGCCGATTGCCGAGAAACTCGACAAAGTCGGTTTCTGGTCCCTCGAGTCCTGGGGTGGTGCTACCTTTGATTCCTGTATCCGTTACCTGGGTGAAGACCCCTGGGATCGCATCCGCGAGCTGAAAAAAGCCATGCCCAACACGCCCCAGCAAATGCTGCTGCGCGGCCAGAACCTTCTGGGCTACCGTCACTATGCGGATGACGTGGTAGAGCGGTTTGTAGACCGTGCCGCCGAAAACGGCGTAGACGTGTTCCGTATTTTTGATGCGATGAACGACCCCCGCAACCTGGCCACCGCCATCAAGGCCGTTCGCCAGACCGGCAAGCACGCCCAGGGTACGATTTCTTACACCACCAGCCCGGTACACACCATCGAGAACTGGGTTGAGCTGGCCAAGGAAATCGCCGACATGGGGGCCGATTCCATCGCCATCAAGGACATGGCCGGTCTGCTGAAGCCTTACGTGGCTTACGACCTGGTCAGCCGTCTGAAGAAAGAGCTGGATATCCCCATTCACATGCAGTGCCATGCCACCACCGGCATGTCCACCGCCACCGCAATCAAAGCCGCCGAAGCCGGCATTGATAACGTGGATGCGGCCATCTCCTCCATGAGTATGACCTACGGCCATTCGCCCACCGAGGCGATTGTGGCGATCCTGGAAGGGACCGACCGCGATACCGGCCTGGACCTGAACCTGCTGGAAGAAATTGCGTCTTACTTCCGCGAAGTGCGTAAGAAGTACGCCAAGTTCGAAGGCAGCCTGAAAGGCGTCGATTCCCGCATCCTGATTGCCCAGGTTCCGGGCGGCATGCTGACCAACATGGAAAGCCAGCTGAAAGAGCAGAACGCCAGCGACAAGTTCGACCAGGTACTGGCCGAGATTCCCAAGGTACGTGAAGATCTGGGCTACATCCCGCTGGTAACCCCGACCTCCCAGATTGTGGGCACCCAGGCGGTACTGAACGTACTGACCGGCGAGCGCTACAAGTCGATCTCCAAGGAAACCGCCGCCATCCTGAAGGGTGAGTACGGTTCCGCACCGGCTCCGTTCAACAAGGAACTGCAGGAGCGGGTTCTGGATGGCAAAGAAGCGATCACTTGCCGCCCGGCTGACAAGATCGAGCCGGAAATGGACAAGTTGACCGCCGAGCTGAAAGACATTGCCAAGGAAAAGGGTATCAAGCTGGCCGAGCAGGAAGTGGACGACGTTCTGACCTACGCCCTGTTCCCGCAGATTGGCCTGAAGTTCCTGGAGAACCGCAACAACCCGGATGCATTTGAGCCGGTTCCGAGTGCTGACGACGTAGCGCCGGCCAAGAAAGCCGCAGGTCCTGAGACCTACACCGTGGAAGTGAATGGCCAGAAGTATGTGGTGGCCGTGAACGAAGGTGGCGAAATCAGCCAGATCGAAGGCCAGGGTGGTGCGTCTTCCGCACCGGCGGCAGCTGCTCCGGCCGCGGGTGACGGCGAGCCTGTACTGGCGCCTCTGGGCGGCAACATCTGGAAGGTGCACGTCTCTCCGGGTGACACCGTGGAAGAGGGCGATGTGATGATTATCCTCGAAGCCATGAAAATGGAAACCGAGGTGCGCGCACCCAAGGCCGGTACCATCGGTGAAGTCTTCATCAAGGAAGGGGATGCCGTCTCCGTTGATGATGAAATGCTGACAATCGCATAAGGGCCAGCATTCCATGGATAAAATGATGACACTGTGGACAGGTAGTGGCCTGTTCAATATCGAGCTCGGCCAGGTGGTGATGATCGCCATCGGCCTGCTGCTCCTCTATCTTGCGATCAACAAGAAGTTCGAGCCACTGCTGCTGGTCCCCATCGGGTTCGGCGGTATTCTGGCGAATATTCCGGAGGCAGGGCTGGCCCTGACTGCGGCGGAGAATGCCATCCACTTCGCATTGAAGAATGGCTCTACGGAGATTCTGGCGGCCCTGGCGGCGCCCCTGGACGTGGCCTACCAGGCCGGCCAGGCGGTGACCCCCGAGCTGAAAGATGTCTTCAAGGAAGCGGTCAAGGAAGCCAGCTACTCCGAAATGGCCATGGCCAATTCCATCGCCCAGGATTACGGCTACGGCAACGGTATGCTGTACAACTTCTACTCCGTGGTAATCGGCAGTACCGTTGGCCCGCTGTTGATCTTCATGGGTGTAGGCGCGATGACCGACTTCGGCCCGCTGCTGGCAAACCCCAAGACCCTGCTGCTGGGTGCAGCGGCTCAGTTCGGTATCTTCGGTACGGTACTGGGTGCGGCCCTGCTGGACTGGACCGGCGTTCTGGAATTTACCATTCTGGAAGCGGCGGCCATCGGTATCATCGGTGGTGCTGACGGCCCGACGTCCATCTATGTATCCAGTGTTCTGGCTCCACACCTTCTGGGTGCGATTGCGGTGTCTGCCTACGCCTACATGGCGCTGGTGCCGATGATCCAGCCGCCCATCATGAAGGCGCTGACCTCCGAGCAGGAGCGCAAGATCAAGATGAGCCAGCTGCGCCCGGTGAGCAAGAAAGAGAAGATCATCTTCCCGCTGGTGGTGCTGATTGCCGTGGTTCTGTTCCTGCCCGATGCGGCTCCGCTGCTGGGTATGTTCTGCTTCGGTAACCTGATGCGTGAGTGTGGCGTGGTAGAGCGTTTGAGCGATACTGCCCAGAATGCGCTGATCAACATCGTGACCATTTTCCTGGGTCTGTCCGTTGGCTCCAAGCTGATGGCGGACAAGTTCCTGGATGGCCAGACCCTGGGTATCCTGGGCTTGGGTATCGTGGCTTTCGGTGTGGGCACCGCTTCTGGTGTACTGATGGCGAAACTGATGAACAAGTTCACCAAGGAACCGATCAACCCGTTGATAGGCTCCGCGGGTGTATCCGCGGTACCCATGGCGGCGCGGGTCTCCAACAAGGTGGGCCTGGAAGCCAACCCGCAGAACTTCCTGCTGATGCACGCAATGGGCCCGAACGTGGCCGGTGTTATCGGCTCTGCGGTTGCAGCGGGTGTGATGATCAAGCTTCTGAGCTGATTGTTTTCACTGCTGTAGTTATAGAGAACCCTGCTTCGGCGGGGTTTTCTTTTTTGTAGCCTGCTAGTTTGGGGGCTGGCACCGGGGTGGCGGGGCCTTCCAAAAACCGCTCCTGCGGCACATCCGTGTGGCGCTTCTGCTCCGCCATCCATGGCTCCGCACATTTTTGGAA
>NZ_AXBV01000054.1:0-2844 GCF_000475255.1 Marinobacter sp. ES-1 | reverse complement strand
CCTTGGTCTGGAATACGCAGCAAATCGGTCACGATCCCCGGAATGACCGGTCACGTTCGGCGGAATACGCACCAATGGGGGCTGCCATTCGTCGGGACCTTCGGCTCCCTTGCTCAGGCTCGCCTCGACAGGCAAAAGACTAACCGAGTCATTGGCGATGGACCGGCGCTTCTGGCCAAGCCATTCTCAGGCTCCACGATCCCAAACCCAGGCCAGCGGCACAACATGTTTGATGCCCTCAAGGAACAAGCTTTTGGTACACGGTATGGTCGCAAAGCGAACATTCAGGCTTTCGGATAATGCCAGCAAGCATGCGTGGTTATGGAAAGGAGGAGAAGTCGCAATGCAGTAGACGTCGCCGTGTCTGGCTCGTTAAAGACCGTCTCGGCTCAAACGGTCGATCAAGGCGATGTATTCTTCTTCTTTGAGCCTTGGGAAGAGGCTATTATTAAACCTTAACGTGAGTTCTAAGCCGTCTTCGCTCCTTGCAACTCGGGTATGTAGAATTGCTAACCAGAAATTCAACAATGCCCTATCCCTGGTGCAGAAAATTGGAGATGGTCCTTGAAGTTGTTGAAAGCATAAAAGCAGTTCAAGCGATCTAAGGTCGGAAATAGCATTATGTGCGGAAGACTCAGAATAATTTTCCTTTGGCTTTATAATGTTGCGACCAATGTTAAGCTCTGGATTCTTAGGATCTTCATAAAGACACGATACTGCTGCGAGAATGACGAACGGCGAAGGTTTTGGACTCAGCCTCTTTGAAAGAGAAAACAAGGCTTCCTCAACTTCACCTAACTTTTTTTCTGGAAGTGCAGTGAGCAGATGCTTGGAAGCACACAAAAGAAATTGAGTATCCGAATCATATCGAGCCTTCAAATCCTTAGAAATAGCGTATCCGGCACGATAGTGCTGCTCTTCAAAATCCATCAACCTAGCGTTTGGAAAAACCTCTCCCAAAGCTTCAGAAGCGTCCTGAAATTCGAGAACGAATTCATCGTAGGTTGGCGGCTGTCGATTACGACCTTCCAGCGCAGCTAGTATAGGGTTCAGAGTATAGTTCTGGTTATTGAAAAAATTAAACCACCACTTATTCGCAGCGATGTCAGCCCTTTTACTCTCGGCTGCTATCGATTTCGCAGTCGCAACAATATTTCGATCCACTAGAACGATTGAAGCGGGTGCAAAACAGAAGGGCAACCACCCATCGGACAGTAAGGCATAAGCTGTTACCGGCTGATGGAATTGGATGTTCATTTTTAGGTGAAGCTTATGTTTAGTCTCTTCCATAACCTCTACGCTTGCAGTTGCAGCAGGCAAGAAGTGCAGCGTAGTGCCTGTCCGAAAACCTGCACTTGTTATAAAGATAGCTCATCCGCGAGTCCTCGGACGTCGGCAAGAGATGCAGAAACACTTAATTTTGCGCCAGATCTTTCGGAAAGATATTTCTCAATAATACCGAAGCAGTGGTCTATATTTTTTAGGTCGTCATCTGCAAACGTTACGGTTGTGATGCCATAAGATGAAAAATACTCGTTCCTTTTATTTACTTCCTTCTGCCACTGCTTGCTCAGATTTTCATCAATCTCATATTTTTTTACGCCCGTGATTTTGGGAACTTTCATATGGGTAGAGGATGGGCTAATCTCAAAGCCTGTCATCTTCATCGTATAGGGATTGAGGACCGTAAAATCAAGGCGATACTTGTGTTTTGTATCTTTCCCCGCGAATCTAAGCTCCGGTATCAGAAATGGCTCCTCCATCGGCGCTTTGGATTTATTTAAATATTCCAAGTATCGATCAGATATTTCTTTTTCATATTTTGAATTTGATAGCCGCTTTAGCACGCTCCGGTAAAAGTTACCAAAATCTTTGTTACGAGCGAACTTTATTGGCTCCTCAGATTCGGGGTCAATGAAACCCGTCTCCATCACATGACGAACCGTCCAATAATTAAAGTCAGCACGCCTCATTTCAGATTTATCATTTACCCACTCGTCAATTCGCATTTCAGGAGATATCAACAGCCCCCAAACAAGATTCCCGCTCCCAAACCATATGGACCAAAGACTTTCCTCAGGCTTTTGGCGAACTCTTTCTTTGAAATTTCGATAAAAATTCCGTGTCAGGAAAAGTGTTATATACTCAGTAAGCAACTCATCTTTCAGCGCTAAAAGCAAGAAATACTCTCTACCGATCTTTCGATACTTTCCTGGCCTTAATTTGCCCTCTAATTCTAGTACTTGTGCCCTTTTCGCAAGCCCCTGAAACCACTGAGAAATAAAATCATTTGGGTCAAGAAACGCCGTGCGTACACTATCGACAAATAAATTATTATTAGATCCGATCATTGCATGAAATGAGTGTAGCGACGCCTTACCGGTTATTTCTTTATACTTCTCCAGCGCCTCACCCTGCAAAGCTTTTATTCGCTCTGAAAGGGCTGTTTCGTTCTTGTCTAAGAACCGTTTATCTATGCCTGTGACATCCATGCATAATCTCTTCTTTAAAACGCCCAGCTCAAGCGCCGGTTTGGAGCCGCGAAGCGGCGAAAAATCTGTCGCTGTGCAACCGATTGTTAGGGTCGACAGACATGCTTGAGCATCCCTTCGAAGAACTGAACCACAATGCCCCGGATTTGTTCTACCGTGTAGTACTGGTTTGCATATTCGACGTAGATTCCTTCACCTACCGAGGTGAAAAAGTACTGATACCAATCCTTGACGACAGGCTGATCGTCTATTGCCGTGACCTGACTAGAACGCAACCAGTGATAGTGCTTGCTTGCATTGGCCGTCTCGATACAGATGCGAAGCGCATGTACTACTAAGGAGTTCAAAAGTA
>NZ_AXBV01000053.1:0-89010 GCF_000475255.1 Marinobacter sp. ES-1 | reverse complement strand
GCCGGGCTCGTTCAAGGATTCAGGCAGTAGCTGGTCAGTATATGTGGGGCTGGGCGTGGAGTATGTAGGCTATTCCTACATCGACGACAATGCCGGGGCTTATCGTTTTGACGAAGGGCCGCTGATTGGTCAGCTTGGTCTGGGCTCTGCCTGGCAGTGGGATCACCTGCTGGCCTCGGTCACACTGCGTGCCTCAACCAGTGAAGACGAGCGTCATAAAGACAACTTCAGCTTTGGGACGCTGTCAGTTTCTTGGGCATTGTAGAAAGGTTGGTTTTGACCGTTGCTTACGGGATGTGGTGGCGCTTGTTCCTGCTGTTAAACAAAAGCGAACGTTCGAGTCAGGTCTTTCCTCCGGAGCTTCAAGGCCAATCACAGTCATTTCATCCAGTATGATTGGCGGGCCAACTTCCAGACGCTTATGATTACATGTGGTGTTAACGCGGGGATCTTGTGTCGACCGGTCATCCTAATTGTCGCCGAACACCCCCGCTAACGCTGCCGCACCATCTCGCCCCACGGGCTGTCAAAGTTGCCATTTTCAAGGCGCGTCAGCACCACCCTTCCCTCCGGCGTAACCAACTTAATCTCGTTATCGGCGACCTCATAATCAAATTCGACAGCCTGATCGAAAAAACCAATCATCCGCACAGTTCCATCGCCATCAAAAATGAACTCAAAGCCCGATTGGTCAGCCACATAGGTGCCTTCAATACCCCGCCCGGAATCGCAGCCTGCCAGTAGAAACGCCAGCCCGAGTGTATATAGCGTTCTCATAAATCCCCCTACCCAGAGCCATCATAACTAAATGCCTATGCACCACCCGTGCCTTTTCCGAAAAGCACTTTACAGATCACCGGTTACCGAGGTTCCAGAGGGAGCTTTCCGGGGATAAACGTAAAAAAAGCTGACAATCAAGCAACAAGCCAGTGCCTTGGCAAGCCCCCAAGCCGAGCATCCGCTTTGCGACCGTCCCGTATCCCAGGCTCACTAAACAAAAGCGAACATTCGTACTGCGTCTTTAGATAATTGCTATGTTGCTGGGGAGGTTGGAATTGCTCAGTGTGTTTGTGATGTTTTCGCCGCGTTTTTGGCGCAGTTGGATTGGTGGGATGGCCGGTCTTGCTAACAAATTATGCATGGCCAGCAAGGCGTCGAGTGGCAAAAAAAGTCCGCTTTCCAATATGATTTGATTTCACAGTCGTTTGGTGGGATCACCCGGGCGGTGCCCATTATTTTGTTACCATAGCGTCCGTTTGATATCCCTTTAGGTATAGATCAAAAGACTGCCTCGGCTTTCCCGACCGCCATTCCACGCTCGCCAGGAACACTGCCATGCACCACGAACGACTTGACCATTGGCAACACGACCACATTTTTGGTCAGGACAAAAGACGCTCCGGTGAGGCCCGCACACTTGTTGTCGTAGGCCTCACGCTTGCGATGATGGTGTGGGAAATTCTGGCCGGCATAATTTATGGCTCAATGGCATTGTTGGCAGACGGGCTTCACATGGGGTCGCACGCAGTAGCGCTTGGTATTGCTGCATTCGCCTATGCCTATGCCAGGAAGAATGCAGGCAGCGCACGGTTCTCTTTTGGTACGGGTAAAGTTAATGCGCTTGGTGGTTTTACCGGCGCGATTCTACTGGCAGCCTTCGCCCTCTACATGGTCATCGAGAGCGTGGGACGGTTTATACAGCCAGTCCCCATTTCCTTTGACGGTGCGATTTTTGTTTCCATCATCGGCCTGGTGGTCAACGGCGTATCGGCCTGGATATTGGGGGGTGCAGAGCATGACCATGGACACAGTCACGGCCATGATCACGGGCATCACCACGACCATTCTCACCATGATCATAACCGCCGTGCCGCCTACTTTCATGTGCTTGCGGATGCTCTGACATCGGTTCTGGCCATTGTGGCACTGTTAGCCGGAAAATATGCTGGTTGGAATTGGATGGACCCTATGATGGGTATCATCGGTGCCATTCTGGTCACCCGTTGGTCCTGGCATCTGTTGAAAGACACTTCGAAAGTGCTCCTTGACGAACAGCATCAAGACCTGGAAAAAACTGTCAAACAGGCCGTCGAAAATAACGATGCAAAAGTCGGTGACCTGCACGTCTGGTCGATTGGTCCCAACATTCATGCTGCTATTGTTTCGGTGGTTTCGCACCAGCCCGAATCGCCTTCGGTCTACAAGGATCGCATTCAGGCCCAGTGTCGATCCCTGGTGCATGTAACGGTCGAATTACACCAATGCACCGAACACCACGCTTTCGCACCGGAAACTTGCTGAGCCTGCAATGAAGGCAGGGCAGTTTGCGATCCCTATGGATGATTGCTATATTCGCGCTTCGTTGGGGAGTAGCCTGCTTCCGAAGTTCGGAAGAGTTCGTATCAACATAATTGGCCATATGCCATGGTACGAACACCTCTCGGTTGGCGAGACCATCGATATATCCATGCCCAAGGTCGGGCGTGTGGATATATCGTGGACTCGAAATGCCCGACCGGAGCCAGTTAGATGAACCCGATTACCCTTCTTTTACTTGCCTTTGCCATGTCCACAGATGCCTTTGCCGCTGCAATTGGCAGAGGTGCGACGCTAAAAAGCCCTCGTCTTCCAGAAGCCTTTAAGATAGGTCTCATCTTCGGTTCAATAGAAGCCATTACACCATTGGTAGGATGGCTGATCGGAAAGTCAGCATCTGGTTATGTGGAAGCGTGGGATCACTGGATCGCGTTTGCGCTACTGATGATTCTCGGTCTTCATATGATTTATGAGGGTATGAAACCCGAGGAAGACGGCGTAGAAAAGCCGGCGGAAAAGTCCTTGCTCCGGACCTGCATTACCGCTTTCAGTACCAGTATTGACGCCATGGCGGGGGGCGTGAGCCTGGCATTTATCAACGTCAATATCTGGATTGCTGCGGCTTTAATCGGACTGGCAACAACCCTGATGGTGACTATTGGCATAATGCTGGGCCGCGCTATCGGAGCTGTGATGGGGCACCGAGCAGAAATATTCGGCGGTCTTACGCTGGTTGCGGTGGGCGCCTGGATATTATACGGCCACCTGTAAGTTTCGTTTCTGAGGCTCAGAGTCACTTAGGCCCGGCATTCAAACCGGCGAGCATCGGTGATTTCAGGTATTAAACTGTTGCCTTGACTTCATCGATGGCCTGCCGACCTGGCTGTAGAGGCCAGACAGAATCGTCGAGGAAATGTCCGGATGCGATTGATGCGTATGGGTGATTGCCATGTTAACTCCCACGGTTGACTACAATGATATTTGAAATATCCAGCAATCTTGAAATCAGTCCTGAAGTTGTCTCTGAGCTGTTTACGATGGAAGGGGTCAATAGGGAGCTAAGTCCTCTCATCCGCAGACGGCCCCCTCCGAGTGGTCAAACAAGGCAATCTCCGATTGGCCTACTGGTAGGGTGCTGTTTTCAAGCTGGATACTCCTGTTTGGTATCGTGCCTATCGATCGACACAAGTTCTTTTTCGCTAGCATCGATCGACAAGTGGGATTCGCGGAAGAATCCAGCTCGTTTTGCAATAGGTTGTGGCGCCATCATCGGAACATAGATCGATACGGGACGGCATGCAGGCTAACCGACACTGTCGAATTTCAATGCAGGTTGCCCATGTTCACCTTGTTACTGACACCGGTTTACCGGTTCATTTTCAAGCATCGCCATCAGGTTCTCAGGTCTGCTTATGGTCGATCTTTCGATGCACCGCGTGCTGATTAGCACGCACACTATTCCAGACCGCGTCATTCTTGAATTCCGCGGGATAACGTTGGTTGCTCATGGCACTCTCTGCTATGCTCTAATCATAGGCTAGAAGTTTCTAGTGGACCCGGGTAAGTCCACCCTTTACATTGCGCCTTCGGCTCCATTTCATGGGCGCGCATGCTGCAAACGTTAGTAACTTTCTCTTCCTTTTTAATTGGAACTTGGTATGAGGCATGCTGAAAGGCACAGGACAGAACGGATTGGCTGGCTCCGTGCTGCGGTTCTGGGCGCAAATGATGGAATTGTATCTACCGCTAGTCTGGTTCTTGGGGTTGCGGCGGCAGGGGCGGACTCGAAGGCTGTCTTGGTTGCTGGTGTTGCCGGTCTTGTTGCAGGCGCTATGTCGATGGCAGCGGGTGAGTATGTGTCAGTCAGCTCTCAATCTGATACGGAGCGGGCGGATCTTGCCAGAGAGAGTGGAGAGCTCGTTAGGGAGCCCGAACAAGAACAAGCGGAATTGGCTGAGATCTACGTAAGGCGAGGGTTGGATCCAGAGCTTGCAAGCACAGTAGCAATTCAGCTCATGAAGCATGATGCGCTTGGGGCTCACGCACGCGATGAACTTGGTATTTCAGAGGTATCGACGGCTCGCCCGATTCAGGCCGCGTTTGCGTCGGCAGGTACATTCTCGGTTGGCGCGGCACTTCCCCTGCTCATCGTTTTGTTGTTGCCGAGTCACATACTTATGTGGGCTGTTCCAAGCAGCTCTCTCTTGTTCCTTGCGTTGCTGGGCTCACTAGCAGCAAGAACGGGGGGCGCTCCCGTTCTTGTGGCTGCTTCTCGGGTAACTTTTTGGGGCGCCCTGGCAATGGCCCTGACTGCGGGGATCGGTGCCCTTTTTGGGGTGGCCATTTGATTTGCCTACAGTGCTTTGTATCGCCTAAGAAGGCGCTGCTGCCGGACATATTTTCCACTGCGCTCCAAATTTGCCGTAGAGCGCGGCGTTATTCCAAAACCTGAATGTTCGCTTTGCGACCTTAACGTAACGCCGATTATGCGCAGTGTACTTGGGAGACCACCAGAGCCTGAAGCGGGTTCCAGGGCACGTCCTTGTGCCGACTTCGTTATTTTTTCTTCCGAGACGGTTTACTCTTTTCACCGACGGTTTCCCGCGGGTGTTTCTTGGCAAAGGTCTCGGTTACATAACGGCCTGTTACAGCGCTTCGGTATTTTTTGGACATGCGTCACCTCACATCAATGAAAAGATTCTAGCGATGCCCAGGGATGCCCTCGGCATCATCCTCATTTAGCGGTTTGGCCAACTCCGGAAATGGGCGCAAACACGCTGAAGCGTGCCGTTGACCATTCGGAAGTAGGCTCGAACGTAGACAGCGGGTCTGATGACCATGGCTGATCTCCTGTACGAGATAGCCAGTGAGGTGACGGTAAGAGGCGTTACGATCACGGGACGATAGATCCAAAGGGTATTGGCATACAAGCGTCTCGTTTTGTACTATTCTCAACCCATCAGTCTTACTGGCTGTGTGGATATAGGTAGGGGGTTATTCTTGGCGGAAGGCCCCTACCGCTTGGTAAAACCTCAGGGCTTCGGTCCTGGGGTTTTTTATCGCCTAAAGAAAGGCGATGGACTGATGATACTTGCCTTTGGCCACTTCGTCAGCCTACTTACCAAACAGACTCACAATATTGTGTTATCCAATATTTTCATTAAAAAACATATGGTTATATTGATTTTTCTAATTTCTATTTAAAAAATCAATGAGTACTGCCAAGTACAATAGGATGAATGATTGGGCGGCAAGTTTTTCTGCCGTTTCAGACCGGTCTTCGATGATGTGAGGGTGCTCCTTTAATGCGACTAGGAGGGGTCAGACATCGGCAGATCCTGATACGGTAATGAGAAGCATCGGCCAGAAAGGCCGGAGAATAGTCAGGGCAGGATTCAAGCCTTTCGTCGGTCGCAGGCTACTGAGCATGTATATAAGGGCGGGGTACTGCCCGACTCCAACGCCATTATCAGGCCCTTACCTATGAATGGACCGCCAGGCCGATTCCGCAAACTGTTCCCGATACTCGAGGGGTGACGTCTGGATCCGCCCGGAAAGCCAGGCCCTGCAAAAGTTCTCCGCCGGCCCGATGATCAGAGATGGAAGTAATTCCTGGCATTGAATAATCTCATTCGCGCCGGAATCCAGCCTGAATAACAGCTCCCTCAGCTCACGGTAGTTTTCAATATTGCGCTCTCTGAGTTGCTGCTGATGTGGCCCTTTAGCCACAGCGGATCGAGCCTGAAAAAGGAAACGAGCCCACTCCGGGTAACTCGTTACCCAGTCCACATAACTTTTAACGATGAGGTGGACAGCTTCTTTCAGTGTTTTCGCCGTCTCCAGAGCTGATGTCAGTTTCGCTCTCTGATTATCCTGCGCACAGAAGAATAGGGCGCTCAGAATGCCTTCTTTGTTTCCGAAATGATGGTAGATAGCACCAACACTGGCGCCACACCGAACCTTGATGGTGTCGATGGTCGTGGCTTCCACGCCAAGCTCATTGAAGCAAGCCAGGGCGTTCTCAAGAATGTTCCGCTTCAGCGCAGATCTGCGCCCTGGGAACGGCTTTTCGAGAATATCGTCGTCAGGCATAAAGGGCTCTTGCTCATTCCTGTATCGATTAATACGGCAGTTTACTCCTTGACAGCCCCTCCATAAACAGAACATTATTCTTTTGCAGAATATTATTCTGTTTAGTAACTTGTCGCTACCAAATATCATGGAGATCACGATTTATGAGCCAAGCACTCGCAGCATTCAACGCCTTTGGTGCCGAAAGTTTTTCCAGCATGATGTGTCAGCAAGCGCCTTACTTCAGCACTATCCAGCCAACGCTTGTCGAATTGAAGCAAGGCTACGCCGAGGCGAAGGTGCCATTCAGGAAGGAAATCACAAACCACCTGGGAACGGTCCACGCCATTGCCATGTGCAACGCCGCCGAGTTAGTCGCTGGCCTGATGACTGATGCGACAATTCCGAGCGGTGCCCGATGGATTCCTCAGTCAATGAGCGTGAATTACCTGGCCAAAGCGAAAACCGACCTGCGCGCGATCGCAAACGGAGAAGGAATTGACTGGGATAGTGCGGGACAAAAAATCGTTCCGGTTTCTGTCATCGACGAAGACGGGCAAACGGTATTCACTGCAGAAATCACCATGAACGTAAAACTGGGGTAATAGATATTTGAATGCCGGGTTTATGGCCCGGCAGCCTCTCTAAAATATGCATCCATAATGAAGCGTACGCCGTATAACCCCTCACGATTTGATGGGGGAAAAACCATGATAAAAGCAGTTCTGCAAACCGCCACATTTCTTGGCGCAATTTCTTGTTTTGGGTTGGTAAATGCGACGGAGACGAGAACCCCTCTGGTTCCGCTTCCCTCTGTCGTTGATTTTACCGATGGCGATGGCTGGGGTGTTGGGCTTGGCCTGGGCGTTGAGTATGAGACGGCTTATGAGGGTTCAGACGAGTTCGAGCTTGAGGTCGATCCGGCTGGGGGTGTTCAGTGGCGAACGGGTGACCACCTTTTTTTCTGGGCAGGTGAGGCCATTGGGTGGCGAACACTGGCCAGGGATGCGTGGTTGATTCAAGCCTCGGTAGGCTACGAAGAAGGCCGGGAAGAGGGTGATTCCGAGGATGGCAGACTGGATGGCCTGGGTGAATCAAGTTCTGGAGCGGCAGTGTTGCTTGAGGTGCGTTACGCTCTTGCAGAAAACTGGCGTTACTTCCTGGATGGTCGTGTTTCAGCGGGAGAGATCGGTACGTTGGGGGTTTTCGGCGCAGGAACCTGCCTGGCTTGCCAGCCTGATGGCACTGGATGGGAAATTGGCGCGGCTGCAACGTTCCACGATGGCAAGTTAGCCAACCGGGACTTTGGTGTGAACACCCGGCAATCGATAGATTCAGGTCTTCCAGAAACCGACGTTGATAGCGGGTATCGTTCGACGGGGGTCAATGTTAATTACCGGAACTACCTGAACAAGAACTGGCAGATCTTCGGCGAAGCTCTTTACGAAGTTTATGGGAGTGACGTCTCAGATAGCCCGATATCCCGGAATGATTATGAAGCGGAGATTGGTGTTGGCTTCATTTATGTTTTTTGATGCGCCTTAATAGAATGATGGTACCAATTCAGCCGAAGGCGAAACTGGAAATGAATACAACGCAAAGCAGGCCGTCAGCCTGCTTTGCGTCTGCGTGAAGATAGGAATTAGTGCCCCTGCCCTCCAGCAGCGCCATGCACGCCCTCTATATAGTGAATGTAATTGACGTAGTCAGCGACAAAGGCACGCCCCTTATCGCCGCTTTGATCAGCCATGGCCCTTGCACGCTGAGCCTCATGATAACGCTCACGAATACCGTTCTCGATCTTGCGGGTTATATTTGCCACGAGGCGATCAATTTGCCCGTTTTCCAACGCCGCATCCGCCGCCATTAAACCCGGATCAATCTGTCCGGAAGGCTTGATGCCGGTAAAGGGTGCGCCTTCGGAGGCACGATGAACCTCAACGAGCGTCGAGAACAGATGCTGATCGGCAATGTTTTTCGCAGTTTCGCTTTGCCCGCGGACTTGGCGCACATCGGCGAATACCCTTTTGATTTCGGCCTCATCCTTTGCCGGCACCCATTTGAGCAAGGGCTTAACATTGCCTGACTCCAGTGCCGCACGGGCTTCGGTAATCACGGGACCGTCCAGAGCATCACAATGAGCTTGGGCGCTACCGGCAAACATCAGGCTGAAGATTGCTGCGGCCACTGCGGGAACAGCGGTTTTGCGTAATTTGGTTTTCATACATGACCTCTTCATATTGCGTTGAGCTTCACGAGCACCGGGTTTGGTGGCGTTTCGCAATCAGAGTACGGAAGGGAGGCCAAAGAATCGTTCGCAAGTACGAAACCGAACCGATTCCATGGTTTGGAAATAAAATATATAATTCAAAAGGATAGAGGTTTCAGTATCGGGTGAGAGCGTACTCGAACGCCGGGTAGCCAGGTTCAGGATCGTGGCTAGGGTCGGATATCGCCCTGCAGGGCTCGTCGGCGATATTCACTGGGGGTAAATCCTGTCTCTTTCTTGAAAGCAGTGTTGAATACGGACTTCGAGTTGAAGCCAGAGTCATACATAGTTTGCAGAATATTTGCCTGATTGGCTGCATCGGCCAGGCGCGATTTCGCCTCGTCGATGCGATAGCGACTGACGAACTCAAAGAAATTGCAGCCAAAGCCTTGGTTAATGGCCCGTGAAACCTCTCTTGAAGGGGCGCCCAATTTCCGTGAAAGTTGTTCCAGGGTCAGGTTGGGGTGCAAGTGGGGCTTTTCCTGGTGCATTAACTGTTGGAGCCTGACCTTTAAAGTTTGATCAAACTGCGGCGTGGGCTCTTCTTCCAGCAAGGCGGCCTGGTCTGCTGCCAATCCAGAGAAAACAACGGGTTGGCGAAGAGAGTTTATCATCAGAAAATTGATGAAAATGAAGCCCGTTACAGCGCCAGCGCCGGCCACCCACTCGGTTCCAGGCACGCTTCTAAACACATGCGCCGCAAGGCAGTAAAACATGCTTACGGTCCAGGCCACTGCATAGCCGATCAGAAGCGTCCGTAACCACGCAAGTTGTTTGTTTTCAATACTCGAGAAAATCTGTCGAATACCAAGGCCGAAACGGTTGATCGCACGAATCGTCGTGCACAGGTAGCCCAGAAAGACCGCGTGAATAGCGACTGCAAGAAGGGGAGAGGTAAGTACGCCCGGGTGGTCCCGTTCAAGCAGAATCTGAATTTTGGTCTCGCTCGGCTGCAAATAATACTCAACCAGAAAAATTGCGCCGACCACCCAGAAGAGCAACGTGTGCACGAGATGCTTCCCGCGTAACCGGAAGTTCTGATACATCAGCGATTGCGCATATAGATAGAGCGTGCCTGCTTGCAGAAGCCCGATGAGTGTCCCGAGGTAGGCGAAGTTTGGGTGCTGGAACGCAAGCCCGCTGCCATAGAGGAAGATCTCTCCCAACCCGGCGGCGAAGAACACCAGAGTGGCAACCAGGAGTCGGTTAGATATGAGCCCACTGTTGGATGGAAGTAGGAGAAAAACGGCAAGAGCCAGCGATTGAATGATGCTCGTCAGCAGCACAATGTCGGTGAGTGTCAGATACATGCCAGATTCAGCTCCGCTTCAAAACCATCCTGCCGTCCTGTTGCCGGCGATCTGAGATGCAGGGTCATGCCGGCACCTTTAGCAATCGCATCGGCAATCGCGAGGCCCAGGCCAGAACCTGCAGCGTCCGTTTTGGCGCGTGCAAACCGGTTTCTTAAAAGAGCGAGCTGTTCCGGTGGCACTCTTGCACCGCCATTGCAGACCCTTAAAACCCCATTATCGTTCAGGTTGATCTTCACCGGCTCGCTACGGGAACCATGCTTAAGGGCATTCTCGATCAGGTTACGCACCAGGATGGCGAAGGCATCGGGATCAAGAAAGGAGTTCACTTCGCGCTCCGGCAGGGATAAAACAACTCGCCCGGGTGCCTGGGCCTCAAAATCCCGGGCAATCATCGCGAGGATGGGCACAAGATCCTGCTGGCTTTGTGAGAGTGCACCGCCACCTTCTGCTTTTGCCAACTCGAGCAGTTTTCCGGACAGCACCGAGAGACTGCGTAACGCTTCTTCAATTTCTGCAACATCATTCTTGAGATAATCATCGGGCATTCTGGTTTTCAGTCGCTGCACTTTGGCAAGCGCTGTTGCCAGGGGAGTTCGCAATTCATGGGCACTGTTGGCGGTAAAGCTGCGTTCTGATTCGAGAGCACGATGCAAACGCTCAAGCAGCCGGTTGATGGCACCGGCGATTGGTTCAAATTCACGGGGTAACTGCTCTTCTACAACAGGGGACAGATCTCCCGCGCCGCGGGATTCAATGTCTTGCTGAAAATCGACCACCTTACGAAGGGAAAGCCGGACAATCCACCAGACACCCAACAGGCTGACCGGAATCAGCACCAGTAAAGGCAACAGTAAGGCTAATCCCGCCTCCAGAGCGGATTCACGCCGGTGCGCCAAGGGTTCGGCCACTTCAAGATAGATGGTATTGCTGACTGCAGATACGCCATATAGCCGGTGGGTCAGAGTATCTGAAAACCCTTCCGCGGGGGTCCTGCTAAACACGCCAGGGTCGGCATCGTGGGACTGGAGCAGAATATTTCCAGCTTCGTCCCGTACCAGATAGGTCAGGTATTCGTCATGGTCTTTCAGGGCTGGGGCCTTTTGATTGCCCGCGCCGTTCTCACGGTTCAGGATGTCGGTGACCGCCAGTGGCAGTATGCGCTGGGCGGTTTCTTCCAGGGCACTGTCGAAGACCTCGTTCATTTCATGCTGTGCCACCAGTCCCGAAGCGGTCACGCCCAACAGCCAGAGTAGGGTGACACCGAGTGTCAGGCCGATACCGAGTGTTTTTTGCAGGCTGGTTCTAGTGGTCATGTGTTTCCAGGCGATAGCCCATTCCCCTGACGGTTACGATAGCGTCCCGCCCCAGCTTTTTACGCAGACGGCTGACATAAACTTCGATGGTGTTACTTTCGATTTCGGCCCCGAAAGCGTATAGACGATCCTCCAGTTGCGATCGCGATAACAGCATTCCGGGTCGCTGGATAAAGCCCTCAAACAATGCCCACTCCCGTGCCGTAAGTTCTACCGGCAGGCCGTTGCGACTGATGCGGTGATCGCCAAGATCAATCATCAGCTCGCCCACTTGTATGATCGGGCTTGGATTGCCGCGATATCGGCGAGCCACCGCGGCCACGCGGGCCGACAACTCCGAAAGATCAAAGGGTTTGACCAGGTAGTCGTCAGCACCGGCATTCAATCCTTCAATCCGGTCAGACACCTGATCCCTGGCGGTCAGAATGATCACCGGTGTTGTTATTCCGGTAGCCCGGATCGTTCGCAAAAAGCCGAAGCCATGGCCGTCGGGCAGCATCAGGTCCAGCAGAATCAGGTCGTAGGCTGTGGTCCTGATACTCGCCTCAGCAAAGCGCAGAGTTTGCACCCAGTCCACGGCGTGGCCGTCGTCCGCAATCTGATCCCGGACCGCCTCGCCCAATCCCGCCGTATCCTCCACCAAAAGAACCCGCATTGTTCACCTCTGACCCAGCCCTGAAATCAAGATACTACAGCTCGAACCTGACAACAGCCTGAATGGTCAATAACGCTTCGATCTCTCTTCACCGACCTTCAGCTGGCTGTCAGGTTTGGGCGCTAGCCTTCGGGGGAATATTCCAGGTACCGATCGCAGGAGATGTGATGATGCGGATGATTTTTCCTTTCGTTGTGTTGGTTTTGGGCCTATGGGCCTGGAACCTCTTTGCAGGTCCTGGGGCCGGTTCTCCCTGGGCAGTCTATGACCAGAGCCTGCTGCTCAGTGGGCTGTTATCCATTGCTCTGATGTCACTAGCCATGATGTTGGCACTGCGCCCAGCCTGGTTGGAGAGACCGCTGGGCGGGTTGGATCAGATCTATCGCACCCACAAATGGGCGGGCATTCTGGCAGTGGTATTCGCCGCCGCCCATTGGCTGATTGAAATGGGTGACGATGTAATAGAGTCGGTGTTCGGAAAAGCCGGCAAGCTGCACGATCAGGATTATTCCGGGTTCATCGACACCATGCGCGATGCGGCGGAAGAGGTAGGGGAGTTCGCCATCTATCTGCTGTTCGCCATGCTGCTGATCACCTTGTTGCGCAAGTTCCCCTACAAATACTGGCGCTATTTGCATCGCGGCATGCCGGTGCTTTATCTGTTGCTCGCTTTCCACGCGGCGTGGCTTACTCCGCTGCAATGGTGGCAGCAGCCAATCGGTGTGCTGATGGCCATTTTGCTCTTTGGCGGCAGCATCGCCAGCGGGCTATCCCTGACCGGCAGAGTTGGTCGTCGTCGCCAGGTTCGCGGCATGGTCACCGCGATCAAAACACCAGACCGGGACGTCACCGAAGTTACCTGCCACATGGGGCCGGCATGGCCCGGTCACCGTGCGGGGCAATTCGCCTTTGTGACCTTCGACCGACTAGAGGGCGCGCACCCGTTCACGATTGCCAGTGCCGATAGGGAAAATGGCACGGTTACGTTCATCATTAAATCGCTCGGCGACTTCACCCGCAATCTGAGCCAAAAAATCAGCGTGGGGCAAACCGTAAATATAGAAGGCCCTTACGGCTGTTTTAACTTCGATCGCCGCAACCGCAAATCCCACCAGATCTGGATAGCCGGTGGCATCGGGATCACGCCGTTTCTGGCCTGGCTCGAAGCTCTAAGCAGCGCCACCGACGCCACCGTGCCTGAAGCCGATCTGCATTACTGCACGCGCAACGCCGGCCAGGATCCCATGGTGGATCGACTTCGGGCGCTTTGCGATGGCTTTCCCGGGATACACCTCGAGATTCATGACAGCAGCAAGGGGCAGAGGTTGTCTGCCGAGACGTTGTCTACCAACGGACGCTCGGCAGCAGGCGCAGAGGTCTGGTTCTGCGGCCCGGCAGGGCTGGGGGAAGCCATTAGAAACGGCTTGCGGGCAGCACCCTTCCGCCTGACTCGCTTCCATAAAGAAGCTTTTCAGTTCCGCTGAAATGGCCTCGTTTGTTCAGGTCGTTGTCAGGTTAGCGCCTTAGAGTGGATTTAACACAACCAGCAGGAGAGACACCATGAAGACCAAACCCATTATTCTGAGCCTGTCTTTGTTACTTCTGAGCGGTACCGCAGTGGCCGATGACGACTGCGATGATCCGGTGGCGAGTTGGCAGCCCCGTGAAAATCTGCGTGAAAAGCTGGAAGCCGAAGGCTGGACAGTTCACCGAATAAAGGTTGACGACGGTTGTTATGAAGTCCGGGGCCTCGATGCCGATGGGGTCAGGGCAGAAGCCTCTTTCGCGCCCGCTTCATTGACCATGATGAAATGGGAGCGTGAAGACAGTGACGATGAGGAGAGGGACCGCGGCAACAGGAAAAATGGACAGGACAATCCCAAAAGTCAGGCGCCACGCAACGGCATCGTCAAGGGGCGTCCCACGGTTACCGTTGAGTAACTGAGCGAATTTGCCCTGTTCCTTTAACGTTCATCAGGTTTTTGGAGACCATTTATGAAAACGTTTGTTCTCACTTGCAGCCTTTTCGCCGCCTTGGCTTTACCGGTATTCGCCCAGGCCCGTGACGTGACCTTCACTACGGAACTACAGAATTACGGCGGCGATGGAGCCTATCTGGCGCTGTATCTTACCGATGCCGCCGGAGAGTATCAGGGTACCCTTTGGGTTTCCGGGAAGAAATCTAAATACTACAAACACCTGGGAGGCTGGGCCCGGGGCAGTGGGCTTGATCCTGCAGAGTATGACGGCTTGACTGGCGCCAGTGTTACCAGTGGCCGCACGCTGAAAGTGACTCTGAACCTCGATGATTCGCTGATCGACAACGGCTATGAGGTTCGAGTCGACTCTGCTGTTGAAGATATGCGCGATATCAGAGCCGATGTGATAGCCCCCCTGACCACCGAAGGGTCCGGAAAGCCGGTTTCAGGACGTGGTTACGTGCGCGCTCTGACCTACGAGCTTCAATAATTCACCAGGAGCATCGGCTATTATGTTGCGCAAGTTCCACAGTTTACCGGGTTTGCTTGCAGGCGTGTTCCTGATCGTTCTCTCGGTCACGGGAGCTGTGTTGGCTTTGGCTCCGACGCTGGATAGAGTGTCAGCGGTCATTCCGGCTTCCGGTGAAGTCAGTATTGCCGAGCTGGCAGACCGGGTCGTTGCTCACTATCCCGGGACTGAGCAGATCGTGCGAGAGCCTTCTGGCAAGGTCATTGTCTATTACAGCCGTGACGGCCAGGCCGGTGCGGATCTGGTGAATCCGGTAACAGGTGAGGGCACGCCCTACGAACCTTCCGCATTCTTTGGCTGGATCAAGGATCTGCATCGTGCGTTTATGCTGGATGATGCCGGTAGAGCGCTGGCCGGCGTATTGGCTGTTTTGATGGTGCTTCTGTGTCTTTCGGGAATATTTTTGATAGCCCGGCGTACCGGGGGTTGGAAGAATATATTAAGACCGCTTTCCGGCTCAGGCGGGAAACGAATCCATGCCGAGCTGGCCCGGTTTGCCGTGCTCGGCCTACTGTTATCCGCTCTGACCGGTAGCTATATGTCGGCACAGCGCTTTGGTTTGCTGCCGGAAGCGCCTGACACAGGGCCAGGGTTTCCGGCTGAGGTCTCGGGCGGGCAACCATCGCCTGTGGGCACCTTAAAAGCGCTAGGCAATTTCGATCTTGGCGAACTCCGGGAACTGGTGTTTCCCTATCCCGGTGATCCGCAGGACGTCTATTCGCTGTCAACCGCCGGCGGCTCCGGATTCGTGGACCAGGCTACGGGCGAGTTGCTGCAGTTCCAGCCGCGCTCTGACAGCGGCGTATTGCAGGACTGGATTGTACGTTTGCACACCGGTGAAGGCCTATGGTGGCTTGGCCTGATTCTTGGCGCTGCGGCACTGACTGTGCCAGCTCTCTCGATAACAGGTGCAACCATCTGGTGGCAGCGTCGCCGGTCTTCAGGGCAGCTTCCTGACAACGCCGATGCCGCTCAGGCGGATACAATTATTCTGGTCGGCTCCGAAGGTAATGCCACCTGGGGATTTGCCCGGGAACTCCATAGCAGCCTGAATAAGGCCGGTTTCCGCGTGCATTGCAGCGAGATGAATGCCCTGGCTAAGCAGTATCCGCAGGCTTCCAGGCTGTTCGTGCTGACTTCGACATACGGCGATGGTGATGCACCCGCATCGGCCCGGCAGTTTATGGCCAGGCTCAAAGAATTCCGGGCTGAGAAGAACCTGCGATACACGGTACTGGGTTTTGGTGACCGGCAGTTTCCGAACTTCTGTCAGTTTGCCTTGTCGGTGGATACTGCGCTCGCCGGTAAAGGCGTCAGCCGTTTGCACGCCATTGAACTGATTGATCGGTGTTCTGCCTCGCAATTCAGTGAGTGGGGAAACCGGGTTGGTGAGGTTATCGGTACTCCGCTTTTCTTGAACTACTGTGCATTGCAGCCAGCAACGGTCAAACTGGAACTGGTAGAAAGGGCGGATTACGGGATTGCGGTTCAGGCGCCCACCAGTATCTTCCGGTTCAAACCGGCGGAGCAGGGCGGATGGCTAACGGCTTCTCCAAGAAGATTTAAAGCGCTGCCACCGTTCGAGGCGGGAGACCTTTTGGGGGTTATTCCCCCACACGGTCAACCCCCGCGGTTCTACTCGCTCGCGTCCTCGGCAAATGACGAAATTGTTGAGATATGCGTCCGTAAGCAGGCCGGCGGTCTTTGCTCCGGTTATTTGCATGACCTCAAGCCGGGTGATTGTATCGATGGCTTCATCCGCCCCAATCCAGGCTTTC
This sequence comes from Marinobacter sp. ES-1, assembly GCF_000475255.1. Classification (NCBI taxonomy): domain Bacteria; kingdom Pseudomonadati; phylum Pseudomonadota; class Gammaproteobacteria; order Pseudomonadales; family Marinobacteraceae; genus Marinobacter; species Marinobacter sp. ES-1. The sequence goes on along the minus strand of NZ_AXBV01000053.1, from coordinate 72,787 downwards.
GGCCAGCTACAGGTAGCCAGCCAGTTATCCTAATCGGTGCAGGTGCCGGCATTGGTCCGTTAACCGGTTTCATCAGAAACAATACCAGTTGCAACCCTATGTATCTGTACTGGGGCGGTCGCGATGCCAGGTCAGATTTTCTCTACCAACCTGAGCTTGGGCGCTATCTTGAGGATCATCGACTGAGCGGGCTGAACACAGCCTTCTCAAGAACAGACGAGCGCGCCTACGTGCAGGATAAGCTCAAACAGGATGAATTAGCCGTGCGACAGATGGTTAACACCGGTGCGCAGATACTGGTCTGTGGTGGCCGGGATATGGCGGCGGCTGTGCGGCAGGTTATAGAAGACATTCTCAAACCCTTGCACATCGATATTGAAACTCTGAGAGGCCAGGGACGTTATCTTGAAGATGTATATTGACAGATAAAGTGACAAGGTCGAACTGAGCCTATAATCCCAAAGCACCAAATCGCGTCCTGAACAGGAAGCTGAAAGATGCCATCCACAGAAAATGAAAGACTGCTCAGCGAGCACCAGCCTAATGCCGTTCGTGCACGGCTTGCTGGTCCCGTTAAGGCCTCGACGCTACCAGATGCTGTGCTTGGCGGCATCGATGGCTGCGTTACAACGTTTGCGGTTGTATCGGGTGCGTTCGGCGCAGGTTTCTCGCCACAGGTTGCGTTGGTACTCGGCTTTGCAAACCTGATTGCAGACGGCTTCAGCATGGCGGTAAGTAATTACGAAGCGGGCCAGGCGCAGTTGAATCAGATCAAATTTGCTGAACGCACAGAACGTGAACATATCCGTGCTGTGCCAGAAGGTGAACGTGAGGAAATTCGCCAGCTGTTTCAGGCGAAGGGATTCGACGGCGAATTGCTGGAGCAAGTAGTGGAGGCTATCAGTCGTAATCCCGATGTGTGGGTAGCAACCATGTTGCGAGAAGAGTACGGACTCTCGGGTGCCGGACTCAGCCCACGCCGAGCCGCGTTGACTACCTTCGCCGCATTTTTGTCGGTTGGTGCTTTACCTTTACTGCCTTATGCCATCCCGGGTATGGAGAGTCAGATTCAGTTCCTGACGAGTCTTGGTTTGGCAGGCGTCGTCTTCTTGGGTATCGGAATGCTTAAAAGTATCGTCTATGGCTTACCAGCAATGCGATCAGGACTCCGGACTTTGATCATGGGTACGGCCGCAGCGGGGCTGGCGTTTGCTACTGGGCATTTTGCGCAGGGGTTATTGGGGGGTTAGTTCTTCAGCGGTGAATAGACAATTTAACATAATATTCCCCTAAGAGCTGATATTCATTCGCGTACCCGCTATTGGAATTAACGGCGGATTTCTCGCTCTGTTCGCCCAATGAGTGTAGTTGCAGAATTGAATTTTTAAAGCACAACTCATGCTGAAATGAAAATTATTTAGCAAGGGCCAGTCGTCGACTAATTACTGCGCAACTTTATGAATTGTGGAAAAAATGGTGTCGATATCATTGATGCCAAAGGCTTAGCGTACAATTTTTTCCGTTTCGTGAACTGACCCCACCATTGCTCTGAATCCTGGGTGCTGCTGTATGTGAGGCGCTGGCTAACGGCACCGATGCAGACGAAAGATGGTAAGCAGGAACGACGGAACGTTGGCACACCACAAGGTGGCCCGTTATCGCCAGTTCTGGCAAACCTGTTTCTGCATTATGCATTGGATCGTTGGCTGACCGTTCGTCATCCGGATATCCCATTCTGCCGATATGCAGATGACGGAATACTGCGTTGTCGAAGTGAGCGTGAGGCTCAGTATCTGCATTCCCAGCTAGATATGCGTGAGGTGGACCCAATAGCTATTCACAGAGATGCCCAACAAACGAGTATACTGGCCTGTGTTTGTCCAGGCTGCTCGGATAAATCACCATCAGCTCCTTGCTAAGGCCAGGCTCACTCACGGGAATAGCCACCAGACTTCCATTTTGGACCTCCTCCCGTACAGAACTTTCAAGCACCAACGATGCGCCAAGTCCGACCTTAACCGCTTGCTTGACGGCTTCGGTGCTACCCAGCTGCATAGATACCGTCGGAAATGGCCCATGCTCACCGAAGTAGGTCGCCAAAAGCCGGCCAGTGCCGGTGCCGGGTTCGCCGCCGATCAGAGCCATGTTAGACAGCGTATCGCGGTCGATATCGGTTCGACGGGCTAACGGGTGACCAGGCGGAACGATTAGAACAACGGGCTCGTTACGCCACGCCTGAGCATGGAATCCGGGTAGATCATGCCACCACTCCATAATCGCCACGTCCAGCTCACCGTCCGATAAATGCCGTGCAATAGTCGGATTGGAATCTATTACCACATCCACCTCGGGCCCTACGCCCAGCTCCTTGTAACGACGGATGTAGGGCTGGAGCATATAAATCCCAATATTGGAGCTCGCCCCAACGCGAAGTCGAGCCTCCATAATGGAAGATCTCGCCTGCTCCTCCAGCCGGAGCAGACTTCGGGCAAAAGGCAACAAGGTTAAGGCAGCCCGGGTTGGCTCACAGCCAGAGCGCCCCCTGTGGACCAATAAAACGCCAAGTTGGTTTTCGAGTTTTTGAAGGTGCTGGGACAGTGTGGGTTGTGCGATGTCCAACTGGCGGGCTGCGGCCTGAAACCCGTTGTGGTCCAGCACCGCCACGAAACTCTTCAGCCAGACAAGATTCAGCATGGGCCGCTCTCGCGGCCACTGGGATCATTGATCGCATCACCCGGCCGCTCACCCCGAAGCACTTGCAGAATGTTCCGAGCAGCGCGTTGCTCGATAGCCAGACGCACCTGGCTGACTGCCGATCCGATGTGAGCAGTAAACAGCGTGTTGGGGTGGGCCCTGAGCCCCTGGGCGATCTCCCTCGGACGATCTTCTCTCGCCCAATCTTCCATCTCAAACACATCAGCGGCGTACCCCCCCAACTGACCGGATTGAAGCGCTTGCAGAACACTACCCTCATCCACCACAGATCCACGGCAGGGATTGATAAGGAATGCGCCCGGTTTCATTCCTGTTAGCGTTTCGCGATTAATGGTGTGGAGGGTTTGCTCATTGAGCGCCAGTGCCAGGATCACAATATCTGACTGGGCCAGCAGCATCTTGAGGGGAGTATGGGACAAACCCAGTGCCTGCTCATGCTGCACGGGTAAACGTTCCGGCTGGGAATAGATTAAATCCGCTCCCCATCCGTTCAGGCGCTGCGCCACCGCTTGGCCGATGGCCCCCATACCCACAATACCAATCCGTGAGCCTTCGATCCCCTGCCCATAGAAGCGTGGTGTCCAGCCAGTAAATTCACCGGATCGAACGAAGTGGTCCGCCGCCTTGACTTGTCGGGTGAGACTGATCGTCAGCCCGACCGTTAGCTCTGCAGTAGGCACGGTTAGCAAATCCGGTACAAATGTCAGCCAAACCCCATGACGCGTGCAGGCATCCACATCAAAGTTGTCATAGCCTTTCAGGGCTGCACCAATCACCTTCAAGCGCGGACACCCCTGTAGGAACTCCACTCCAACTCGGTCTGGCATGAACGCCATCATCGCATCAGCGTCTGCAACGCGCGCAGCCACTTCCTCCTGGGGCAACGTGGCGCCGGATTGGTTGGTGACCAGCTCGCAATCTTGGGCAAGTTCATCCAGAACACTGTCATGGATCTTATGGGTTATCACAACCTTGGGTTTCATCGACGTTCCTTATTTGAATTTCTTACGAAGGCGGCCACTGAGACTGTCCACGACGGTGACCATCAACAAGATGACAATGAGAATGGCGCTGACTTCCTGATACTGCATGATTCTCAGCGAGCCCATCAATTCGAAGCCAATACCACCGGCACCCACCATGCCCATTACGGTCGAGGCACGGAAATTGTATTCCCAGCGATAAATGGACACGTCCGCGAATTGAGGAAGTGCTTGTGGCAGCACGGCGTGATAGAGCACCTGCAAGCGAGTAGCGCCGGCAGCATCGGCCGCTTCCACTGGCGCCTCATCTACATGCTCAATCGCTTCGGCAAAAAACTTTCCAACCATGCCAATGGAGTGAAGACCGAGCGCCAGTACGCCAGGCAACGCCCCAAAACCAACAGCAGCCACGAAGATGATGCCCATGATCAGTTCCGGGACTGAACGCAAACCGTTTAAAAGGGTTCGAGTTACTTGGAACACCACCGGATGTGGAGAGGTGTTGCGCGCAGCCAGGAATGCCAGTGGCACAGACAAGGTTACTGCAATGGCAGTACCGGCAATGCTCATCGCAAGCGTGTCGATTAACGGCGACACCCAGCTGGCCACATTGGTGAAGTCAGGTGGAAGAGATTCGCCAATGAGTGTGCCTATGGCTGGCACGCCATTGGCAAGTGTATTGAAATTGAGCAGCCCTACGTACCAACTTGCGACAAAAATGATGAGCAGCACTAACAGCGACTGTCCGAGTTTTTTCCGCCAGCCTTTCGCGTGCTCATCCAGCACGGAGGCCGACGGGGCCGGCGACAGAGTCGCCGGTTCCGTCGTTGTATAGTTCATGGGGCACTCCTCACATTTTTGCGAAATCAAGATTGAGCAGGCCACCCATAGCGCGGATGACATCGTAATCTTCGTCGGTAATTGCCGCGAATCCCTCAGCCTTCAGGTTGTCGAGAATCTCCGGGTCATCGATCTGCAGAAAGGCTTTCTGAATGTTGCTCTTCAGCTCAGGGGCCAGGTTCGAACGCATGGCCCAGGGGTATTGAGGAAAGTCACCGCTGTAGCCCAGCACTTTGACCTTGCTCCGATCAATCAAACCGCGGTCCATCACATGCTCGAAGATAACTTCGGACAACCCTCCGGCGTCGGCATTGCCATTGGCGACGTTAACCGCAACAGCGTCATGGCTACCGACGAAATGAGCCTCATAGTCCTTTCCGGCTTCGAGCTCTGCCTTCTCAAGGAGTACGGTCTTGGGGATCAGGTGGCTGGAAGTGGATGCGCGGTCACCGTAGGCCATTTTCTTGCCTTTGATATCCGCGAAGGAGCCAACGCCAGAGTCCGCATTGGCAATAATGATGGAGCGATAAGTCGGCTTCCCGTCTACCACCATGGCGGCAAAGGGTTCAATGTCACTCTTACTCTTGGCCATCACATAGGACAACGGACCAAAGTAAGCCAGGTCAATTCGGCCAAAACGCATGGCTTCGATCATGGAGGAGTAATCGGTGGTAACAATCAGTTCTACTTCCTTACCAAGAGTGGTTTCCAGGTAATCCTTCAAAGGTTGGTTTCGCTTGATCAGTTCTGACGCGTTCTCATCCGGCAGCAAGGCAACTTTCAAAAGATCAGGGTCTGTATCTGCGGCATGGGCTGACCAATGGATGCCGAGCATCATTATCAGAGCCAGCAAAGAGTGAATCATTGTCTTCATTGTGCTATCTCCAGTACGTCTGTCGTTATCGGGGTGGTCTTAGGTTTATGGATGGCTGGTTTGCCTTCCGCAGCTACCACGCTGGGTGAACGGTGGTAAATCTCGTCCAGGTGTTTCGATTTCAGGTTTTCAGGAGCATCGTCAAAAACGATATGAGCGTTCGAAAGGCCGATGATCCGGTCTGCAAAACGCTGGGCGTATTCCAATTGGTGCAAGGAAATAACCGCGGTGATTCCATCTTCCTGACAAATATCGCGCAGTAGGCCGAGTACCTTTTCAGAAGTGGCCGGATCCAGGCTGGCAACGGGCTCATCGGCAAGAATCATGGATGGTTGCTGCACCAATGCTCTGGCGATTCCAACCCGCTGCTGCTGGCCGCCGGACAACTGATCTACTCGGGAAAGCGCTTTGTCAGCCAGACCTACGCGGTCGAGGCATTGCAGAGCCAACTCCAGGTCCTGCCGGGGCAGGGGAAGCAGGCTTCGCCAAGTACCGTGATACGCAAGTCTGCCTGTCAGCACATTCTGTAACGCGGTGTATCGTTCGATCAGCTGGTGATGCTGGAACACCATGGCGGTGCGGCTGCGGTGCTGTCGCAGGATTCTACGGTTGGTCAGTTCACCAAACTCGCCAGACACAACCTTCCCGGTTGTGGGCTTAACCAGGTGATTCAGTGAACGAAGCAGAGTGGATTTACCCGCGCCTGAAAGTCCCAGTAGCACGGTGAATTCGCCCTTGTGAAAGTGAACGTTGGTGGGTTTGAGCGCGAGGACGTTTCCCGGGTAGGTTACGCCCATACTCTCGACTCGAAGCATCACATTGGTTGATTGAGTTGGCGCCACAGGATCACCTTTTGCAATAAATAAGCTCGCCGTATTGCGAGTTACAATTGAACGGTAAAGCTGAGAGATGACACTGTCGTGTCACTGACGTGACAGGTTGATGAAGTGCTTTTGGTTCGCAAGGATTTTCCGAAGGGCTCTGTGAAATACATGGAGCTCAGCCAAAGTGGAACGAGCCACCCAGGAGCTTAAGCAACAAAAATTGCGTTCCACCGTCAGTCGGCGAATCTCACGGTACAGTTCGTCCGTGCTGAGTTCATCGAATTGCTTACCGACTATACTCTTGCCTTCGAGGAGGTCGGACGCGCAAAAGTTGCCGTTGCTGATGGAAGAATATGCTTTATAACCAGTGCTAATCTAACCGGCCACGCAATGGAAAAAAACATGGAGGCGGGCGTAATAATCCAAGGGGGAAGTATCCCGGAAACCCTAGAGAAGCATCTTGAGGCGTTGTTTAGCACTCAAATATTAAGGCGACTGTAGTCGAAATTATCGATCGATATTCGTGCCTAATTCGTCTGGCTTGCCAAACCGGGCAAAGGTCAGGAAAAAGATCGGAAGCTAATCTATGAAAAAGGCGTGGGCACTGTCAGGGCACCATTTGGGCACAAGCCAAAAAAAAGGACCTGCGCTTTCACGCAAGTCCTTGATATTCATGGCGCGCCCGAGAGGATTCGAACCTCTGACCTCTGCCTCCGGAGGGCAGCGCTCTATCCAGCTGAGCTACGGGCGCATTCGAAACCGCGAATTACTCGTCAATTTCGAGTGCGCAATCTTACGTGCGCGGGGGGCGTCTGTCCAGCCCCAGAGCTCAACTCATCCCTCAGATTTTCGGCATTTTCTGTTCGGGAGTAATGCTCACCAGATTGCTGTCGTTGCTGAGGGTCACTTCTCCGTCCTGTACGGATACCTGAAAGGTCATGGAGCGTTCTGCCAGGGCGGCCAGCTGGCTGGTTTGTTCGGCGGCCAGGTCGACAATGGTCAGGTTGCCAAATCGCTCCAGCTTGTTATGGTGCTTGTCCCACCACACAGGCACGCCGCGCCCGCCGTAGGTGTACAGGATCACCCTTTGTGAGCGGTTGCAGGCTTTGCGAATGCGGTCTTCTTCCGGCAGGCCCAGGTCTATCCAGAGTTCGATTTCATCGCTCAGGGATTTCTGCCACAGCTCCGGTTCGTCATCGGTGCTCAGGCCTTTGGTAAACTCCAGGGTGTCGCTGGCGTTCAGCGCGAAGGCCAACAGGCGTATCATCATGCGTTCATCGGTTTCTGACGGGTGGCGTGCCACGGTCAGGTGGTGGTCGGCATAATAGTGCCTGTCCATATTGGCAATATGGAGCGTGGCTTTGAAGATGGTGGCTTTCAGTGCCATTGAGCGTCCTGTGGTTTTGGTGGGCAGGGCATTAGTGTAAAGCAATTTCAGCGAGGCGGTGCATAGCGGTATGGTGTTGTTGCGGGGTTTTCTGGTTCTGGTGGTGTTCTTCCTGCTGGGTGAGGCGCTGCGGGTGCTGGCGGGTTTGCCGGTCAGTGGCGGGGTGCTGGGGATGGTGATGGCCACCTTTACCCTGATGCTGCGTGGCCAGGTCAGTGATGAGCTGGCAGAGGCCAGTCGGGGTCTGATTTCGGTGCTGGTACTGCTCATTACACCGGGGGTGGTGGGTGTATTTTTTATTGTCGACCAGTTCTACGGCCACTGGACAACGGTCATTGTCGCCCTGATTGCCGGTACGCTGCTGAGTGTACTGACCACCTTATGGCTGATGAAGAAGGTGTCGGAGAGCAGTGCGGGGGAGAAAAGCCATGAATAATGCCTTTGCCGAACTGCTCTCGGTCTGGACGGCGGGCCCGATGCTTTCCATCGCGCTTACGCTGGCGGCGTTCCTGGTGGCGAATTGGTTGTTTGCCCGCTTCCGTCGGCCGCTGTGGATGCCGCCGGTGCTGATTGCTGCGCTGTTGCTGGCCACCGTGGTGGCCCTCAGTGGCATCGGCTTTGAAGAGTACGAGCAGGGCGCCCGCTGGCTCACGGTGTTGCTGGGCCCGGCCACCGTGGCGCTTGGGGTGCCCCTGTATCAGCAAATGCACCACATTCGTGCGCTCTGGAAGCCCATCCTGGTGACCTTGCCCCTGGCGGCCACGCTGGCTGCAGTCTATGCCCTGGGGATTGCCTGGTTGATGGGGGCGTCGCCCCTGGTGTTGTCTTCCCTTGCGCCGAAGTCGGTGACAGCACCCATTGCTATGGGCATTGCCGAGCAGCTGGGTGGCTCTGTGTCGCTCACCCTGGGCGGCTTGCTGATTACCGGCGTACTGGCCTCGGTGTTTGTAGACTGGTGTGTCCGCTGGCTCAATATCAAGGACGACCGGATTATCGGTTTCGCACTCGGCCTGAATGGCCATGCTATTGGCACCGCCCGGGCGTTTGAAATCAGCCCGACAGCCGGCGCTTTTTCGTCTTTGGGGATGGGGTTGACCGGGGTGTTTACCGCCTTGTTCCTGCCGTTTACCTTTCCGTTCTAGGAGTTCTGCTTCCTTTATGCCAAACCAAGACATCCTCGACCTGCAGCCCACCCATATCCAGGAGCTGCAGAACCGGTACGAACAGGCACTGGCTGAGCACGGATACGACAGCCTGCTGATTGCCTCCGGCGCTGCCCCCTACCGGTACCGGGATGATCAAACATACGTGTTTCAGGGCTTCGGGCCGTTTCTGCACTGGACCGGTCTGGCCGGCCAGGAGCACAGCTGGCTGCTGATTCGCCCCGGCCACAAACCAGTGCTCTGGCTGTACCAGCCGGTGGATTTCTGGCATGCCAACCCGGCGATGCCTGAAGAACCCTGGCAAGAGGTTGTTGAAGTGCGCAGCCGGCAGCAGTCCGGCACCCCGGAGCTGGACAACCCGGGCCGGCTGGCGGTGATCGGCGATCCCCTGGTGCTTGAAGGCGTGCCGGGAGAGCATAACCCGGCGGCACTGGTGGCGGCTGTGGAAGAAACCCGGGTGCGCAAAACATCCTACGAAATCGAATGCCTGGCCCATGCCAACCGGATTGCCCTGGCTGGCCATAATGCCGCCCGGGATGCCTTCCTGGCTGGCGACAGCGAATTCGGGATCAGCCTCGCCTACCAACAGGCCACCGGCCAGCGGGAAGCCGAAGCGCCTTACCACAGCATCATCGGCCTGAACGAACACGCGGGCACCCTGCATTACCAGTATTACGATGTTCAGCCGCCGCGCAGGCCCCGCAGCCTGCTGATCGACGCGGGTGCGCGTTACCGGGGCTACTGTTCCGACATTACCCGCACCACGGCAGGGCCCGGGGAGCCGAGGTTCGCGGCACTGGTTCACGGCCTGGAAAAACTGCAGCTGCGGCTGTGCGAGATGGTGGCTCCCGGCGTGGATTATCTGGATATTCACCGCAAGTCCCATCAGGGCATCGCGGCCTTGCTGTCTGCGTCCGGCCTTGTTTCCGGGTTGAGTGACGAGGCGATCGTAGAGCAGGGCATCAGCCGGGCGTTCTTCCCCCACGGCATCGGTCATTTTCTGGGCATCCAGGTGCACGATGTGGCCGGCAAGCCGACGCCGCCACCGGAAGATGCGCCGTTCCTGCGCCTGACCCGCACCCTGGAAGAGGGCATGGTGGTCACCATCGAACCCGGCCTCTATTTTATTCCGTCACTGCTGGAGCCTGTGCTGAACGGGCCGCAGGCAAAGTACCTGAACCGGAGCCTGCTTGATGAACTGCAAGGCTGTGGGGGCATTCGTATTGAGGACAACGTGGCGGTCACGGCCTCCGGCACCCGCAACCTGACCCGGGAGTGGGTGTAGTCACTTTCTGCTACAAAATGTTTCGCAAAAGGGTTGCAATGTCGTTTGGTAATGACAATAATTATCACTAACTTTAACGCGGTTAGTGAGAGCGCCCTATGTACGTTTGCCTGTGTTTCGGCGTAACAGACAGAGAAATCCGCCAGGCCGCCGATAACGGAGTGTCGTCCATGCGCCAGCTGGGCAAAGAGCTCGGTGTCGGCCGGCAGTGTGGTCGCTGCGCCTGCATGGCCCGGGAAATCCTTCGGGAGTCCCGTACTCCGGACTACCTGGCCCTCGCCAATATGCTCGCCCAGCCGGCCTGAACCGGCGCCGCTGGGCAGAGTCTTTCCTCTCGGCAATTTTTTATCGGCCCCAAACCGTCTATCCTTGTAGCCTGAGACATTCGTTAAACAAGGACTCCGGTTATGAAAGGCGATAAGAAGGTCATCCAGTATCTCAACAAGGTTCTTGCCAACGAGCTGACCGCCATCAACCAGTATTTCCTGCATTCCCGCATGTACAAGGACTGGGGCATCAGCAAGCTGGCTGCCAAGGAATACGAAGAATCCATCGACGAAATGAAGCATGCCGACATGCTGATCGAACGGATCCTGTTCCTCGAAGGCCTGCCCAACCTGCAGGATCTCAACAAACTGCTGATCGGCGAGAATGTGGAAGAAATGATCCAGTGCGACCTGAAACTGGAAGAAATCGCCCACACCGACCTGAAAGAAGCCGTCATCTACTGTGAGCAGGTACAGGATTTCACCAGTCGTGAGCTGTTCCGCACTATCCTCGACAGCGAAGAAGAGCACATCGACTGGCTCGAAACCCAGCTCGAAATGATCTCCCAGATGGGCATCCAGAACTACATCCAGCTGCAATCCTCGGCTGCGGAGTAAGCATCGACAATGGATCTTTCCTGCTTCAAAGCCTATGACCTCCGGGGCCGGGTTCCAGACCAACTGAACCCGCCCCTGGCAGAAAAAATCGGCCGGGCCTATGTGGAAATCACCGGTGCAAAAAAAGTCATCGTCGGCTATGACATCCGCCTGTCCAGCCCGGAAATCTCCGAGGCGCTCAGCTCCGGCCTGATGGCGGCCGGTGCCGACGTTTACGACATCGGCCTGTGTGGCACCGAACAGGTGTACTTTGCCACCAGCCACTACGGCATGGACGGCGGCATCATGGTCACCGCCAGCCACAACCCGAAAGACCACAACGGCATGAAAATGGTCGGCCCCCAGTCCCGGCCCATCAGCTCCGATAACGGCCTGAACGACATCCGGGACCGCGTGCGCGAACCCTTTTTTGATGCGCCGGAGCAGGGCAGGTACGAAACCCTGGAAGTGATGGCCGCCTACACAGACCACCTATTGGGCTACATCGACGCCAGCTCCCTCAAGCCCATGACCATCGTCTGCAACGCCGGCAACGGCGGCGCTGGTCTGGTGATTGATGAACTGGAACAACACCTGCCGTTCGAATTTATCAAAGTGCACCACCAGCCGGACGGACACTTCCCCAACGGCGTACCCAACCCCATCCTGCCGGAAAACCGCACCGCCACGGCAGATGCCGTCATCGAACACGGCGCCGCCATGGGCATCGCCTGGGACGGCGACTACGACCGCTGCTTCTTCTTCGACGAAACCGGCCGCTTCATCGAAGGCTACTACATCGTCGGCCTACTGGCGGACCAGTTCCTCAGAAAAACCGGCGGTGGAAAAGTCATCCACGACCCCCGCCTCACCTGGAACACCCAGGACGTGGTTGAAGCCGCCGGCGGCGAAGCCATAGAAAGCAAAACCGGCCACGCCTTCATCAAACAAAGAATGCGCGACGAAGACGCCGTCTACGGTGGCGAAATGAGCGCCCACCACTACTTCCGCGACTTCGCCTACTGCGACAGCGGTATGATCCCCTGGCTGCTCATCGCCGAACGCCTGTGCCAGAGCGGCCAAACCCTGTCGTCCCTCATCGACGCCAGAATAAAAGCCTACCCGGCCAGCGGCGAAATCAACCGCACCATAGCCGACCCCGCCAAAGTCCTCGCCGCGATGGAAGCCCTCTACAGCCCCGGCGCCAAAAACGTCAGCTACGTAGACGGCCTGAGCGTAGAGTTCGACAACTGGCGCTTCAACCTGCGCATGTCCAACACCGAACCGGTGGTTCGCCTGAACGTGGAAGCACGGGCGGACAAGGCCTTGATGGAAAAGAAAACGGAAGAACTACTGGCGGAAATGGAGAGATTAAACAGAGGCTGACGCCGGGCGAAACCTTAAACAGGACGGGATTGTCTGTTGGACGGCTGGAATGCTGTTCGGGGGCTGGGTGAGGGTGCCCCTTTCTGAAACTGTGCGGAGCCATGGATGGCGGAGCCCAAGCGCCACAGGGACGTGCCGCAAGGAGCGTGTTTCAGAAAGGGGTGCCCTCACCCAGACCTTGCAACCCAAGCCTAGCGTGACAAAGGCTTTGCACCCCACTCAAAGCCAGTCATTCAGCATAATGCCGATACCAAACCGCTCAATCCGCTCATTGTAGTCAATCAAACTCTCCCCATACCCGTTGTAATACTGGAAAAACCCCTTCAACGTCTCCCCGATAGGAAAGCTGTACCCAAACTCCACCGACGTCCGGTTATCCGACCGCAAATTATTCAGCAACTTCAGCGAAAACGTCCGATCCTCCGTCAGCTTGTACACCGCGTTATAACTTGCGTGCCCAAGATACCGCTCGATATCCGCATTATCATTCTCGCTGGAACTCTCCGGCAGCCGGTACCACGGCTCCACCTGGAACAGCCATCGGTCATAGCTGTAGGCGGCGGACGCCTTAATCCGGTTCCAGCTCCGGGACCGGGGGTCCGCCTGGCCGTTGGACTGGTGGTTGAAGCCGATGGTGATCCCGTTCAGGGTACCCGGCCCGATATCCCAGTCCAGCTGGTGCCGGAAAAACAGCTCGGGCTCGTAATTGGTCTCTCGGAAAGGCGCTGATTCGTCCTGGTTGTACACCTGCCAGAACGACTTCTGGGTATAGCCGAACCAGAACGTGGTGCGCTTATCAAAGAAGCCGGTCAGCAACGGTACCTTGAAACTGATCTGGTACTTCGCTTCCTCATTCTCCAGGAAGTAGTCGTAGCCAGTGGTGCCCAGCCGCGGGCTGACCGGGTTCGGGTTGGGGTGGTCTACCCAGGTCAGCGGAAGGATGTAGTTGGGCTTGTGGGTTACCAGGCTACCGGCAAAGGAAAACACCGCCTGCTCGGCCGCCAGGTAATTATTCACCAGTGACTTCATGACCCCTTCGTCCGGGTCATCCTCCAGGGCGTTGCCGACAATCTCCGCGCGGGTCTCCTTGTCGGCAGCCAGTTGTTCCGCCTGTGCTTCAGAGGTTTCCAGTGCCTCTTCGCTGGCGTTATCCCGGGCTGTCTGGGGATCATTCCGGGCGTCGTAGCAGGCCAGCCGCTGCACGCCGTCCCGGATCAGGGCGCAGTTTACGGAGCTGTCGCCGGTATCCTGGGCGAAACTCACCGGGCTTGCCGTCAGCGCAAATACAACGAAGGTAAGGGGAAAACGGGCGGTCAGGTGCATGGTGTGTCCTTACTGGCTGGCGGTCAGGCTGAGCCAGGTGTTGGCAATGCCATACACCCAGACGCCCAGCAGGGTTAAGGTCAGAAGCGCAAAAATAATCCGGTGCCGGGTGCGGCGGTCATCGCTGACCGAGGCTACCCAGCGCAGGTACATCAGGCCGATAAAGCTGAGAAAAACACCCAGGCTGGCCACCGCAGGAACCAGCAGCCAGGCCGGATGCACCGGGTTGCCGGCGCTGGACAGGTTGCTGAACCAGCCCATGGACACCAACAGGACAGCCAGGCTGGAGAATTCCAGGATCAGCAGGGATTTGCGTCGTTTATCCGGGCGTGGGGCGGGCGTCTGTGGCATGGTCGGGCTCTAGGTACCTGGTGGAGGAATGTCGGATGGCTATGGTAACCGGAAACGGTAACAGTTCAGATACACCCTACGAAACTGTCACTAAAATGGTTGAAATCAATTTCTGATTCTGCCATTTGGTTTTTTTGCCGGGGCACAGTCGCTATAATGCGGCGACCGAAAGATTATAACGCTCAAATGCGAGGTGCATTGTGAAGATGAAGAGAGTCCTGGCTGTAGTTCTGCTTGGTTTTGGCCTGGCCGCCGGCGCCGCAGTAGCAAGTGTTGAAGACGAAATCCGTGACCGCATCAAGCCCGTTGGTGAAGTGTGCCTGCAAGGTGAAGAGTGTGGTGAGGCGGTTGCCGCCCCTGCCCAGGCTGCCAGCTCAGGCCCGCGTTCCGGCAGCGACGTTTATAACTCCGCCTGTACTGCTTGTCACGCCACCGGTGCTGCCGGTGCGCCGATTGTGGGCAATGCCGACCAGTGGGCGCCCCGCATCGAGCAGGGCCTGGAAACCCTGATCAGCCATGCCATCAACGGCTTTAACGCCATGCCGCCGAAAGGTGCCTGTGCCAGCTGTTCTGATGAAGAAATTGTTGCCGCCGTTGAACACATGGTGGAATCAAGTCAGTAATCCCTGGCTTGTGACACAAAACCCCGCTCGTGCGGGGTTTTGTCGTTTTACAGGCCCAGGTCGCCAATCAGGGCGCTGAGAGTGGCCTTGCCCTTTTTCTGGTTGGCCTGCTGGTCTGATTCGCCCAGCCCCTCCCATTTCACATCGTCTTCCGGCAGTTCATCCAGGAACCGGCTGGGAATGGTCTCCAGTTTTTCCCCGTATTGCTTGCGTGAGGCAGCATAGGTCAGCGCCAGGGTTTCCCGGGCCCGGGTGATGCCTACATACATCAGGCGCCGTTCTTCCTCTACATTGCCTTCCTCTATGCTGCTCCGATGCGGCAGGATCTCCTCTTCCAGGCCCATAATGAATACGTGGGGGAACTCCAGGCCCTTGGAAGCATGCAGGGTCAGCAGCTGAACCTTGTCGCTGTCGTCTTCCTCTTCCCGCTGCTCCATCATGTCGCGCAGCACCAGCTTGGCGATGGCATCCTCGATGCCGATCTCGTCGGCCGTGCCTTTGCCGTCGTCCAGCATGCGCTGGATGGACTCCACCAGGTACCAGATGTTCTCCATGCGCCGTTCGGCCTGTTTCGGGCTGCCGGAATGCTGGTGCAGCCACTCTTCGTATTCGATGTCGGTGAACAGCTGCTTGATCACCGGAATCGGGTCTTCCGAGAACAGGCGCTCGCAGGTCTTGTCTACCCAGTGGGCGAACCGGCGCAGCCGGTCCAGGCCTTTCTCGGTTACGTGAGTTTCCGCACCCATATCCCCCAGCGCCTTGAACAGGCTGACGTTGCGGGAGCGGGCATAGTGGCTGAGTTGCTCCAGGGTGCGCGGGCCGATTTCCCGGCGCGGCACGTTCACCACCCGCAGGAAGGCGGCATCGTCGTCCGGGTTGATCATCAGCCGCAGGTACGACATCGCATCCTTGATCTCGTTCTTGGAGAAGAACGACTGGCCGCCGGAGATGCGGTAGGGAATCTGGTAGGCCTGCAGCTTCATCTCCAGCAGTCGGGCCTGGTGATTGCCCCGGTAAAGAACGGCGAAATCCTTGAAATCCAGGCCGTTCTTCAGCTTCTGGTCGAGAATTTCGGTGGCCACCCGCTCGGTCTCGGCGTCTTCGTTGCGGCAACGTATGATGCGGATTTCGTCACCCACGGTGTGGTCGCTCCACAGGGCTTTCTCGAACACGTGGGGATTGTTGGCAATCACCGTGTTGGCGCAGCGCAGGATCCGGCTGGTGGAACGGTAGTTCTGCTCCAGTTTGACGATTTTCAGGCTCGGGAAGTCTTCCTTCAGCTGGGCCAGGTTTTCCGGCCGGGCGCCGCGCCAGGCGTAGATGGACTGGTCATCATCGCCCACCACGGTAAACGCGGCCCGCTCGGCCACCAGTTGTTTCACCAGCTCGTACTGGCACACGTTGGTGTCCTGGTACTCATCCACCAGCATGTAGCGGATTTTCCGGCGCCACTTGGCCAGCACCTCCGGGTTGTCCCGGAACAGCTGCACCGGCAGCAGGATCAGGTCGTCAAAATCTACCGCGTTGTAGGCTTTCAGGTATTCGTTGTAGTGCCTGTAAACGATGGCAATGCGCTGCTCACGCTCGTCTGCCGCCTTGCTGTAGGCCTCGGAGGGGCTGCGCATGGCATTCTTCCAGGACGAGATGGTCATCTGCACATCGTTCAGCTCGTCACCGGCCTCGGCGCTGGCTTCGCGCAGCATCAGGTCTTGCAGCAGGGCCTTGGCATCTTCGGCATCGAAGATGGAGAAGCCGGGGTGATAACCCAGGTGGGCATGCTCCTCCCGGATCATGTTCAGGCCCAGGTTGTGGAAGGTGGAGACAATCAGCCCCCGGGTTTTGCCCCGGTCCACAATGCGCCCGACCCGCTCTTTCATTTCCCGGGCGGCCTTGTTGGTAAAGGTGACGGCGGCAATGTGCCGGCCCGGAATGCCCAGTTCTTCAATCAGGTAGGCGATCTTGCGGGTGATCACGCTGGTCTTGCCACTGCCGGCGCCCGCCAGCACCAGCAGGGGGCCGTCGGCGTAGCGAACCGCTTCGCGCTGTCTGGGGTTGAGCTTGTTCACGATAAAGACGCCAGAGAATAAACCGGGGTGAGTGTTGCGTCCGGCTATTCTACACCACCACGCCGCATCCAGCTTGCCTGCAACACCAAGCCGCTGTACCTTTGCCCATTAATTTTGTAAGCAAGATAACAGAGGTCGCATGAACAGTATCTCCCGGCGCATTGCTGATGAACTCGGCGTACGTGAGCAGCAGGTAAACGCCACAGTCGCCCTGCTGGATGAAGGTGCCACCGTTCCGTTTATTGCCCGTTACCGGAAAGAAATCACCGGCTCCCTGGACGACAGCCAGCTGCGTACCCTGGAAGAGCGGCTGCGTTACCTGCGGGAGCTGGAAGACCGCCGGGGCACTATCCTCAACAGCATCGAGGAGCAGGGCAAGCTGACCGACGAGCTGCGCACGGCCATCGAGGCGGCAGACACCAAGAACCGCCTGGAAGACCTGTACCTGCCCTACAAGCCCAAGCGGCGCACCAAGGCCCAGATTGCCAAGGAGGCGGGGCTGGAACCGCTGGCGGACGCCCTGTTTGATGACCCCACACTGGACCCGGAAGCCACCGCTGCCGGCTACCTGAATACCGAAGCCGGCATTGACGACACCAAGGCTGCGCTTGATGGCGCCCGCTACATCCTGATGGAGCGCTTTGCCGAAGATGCCGAGCTGCTGGGCGCGCTGCGGGATTTCGTGTGGCAGGAAGGCCAGCTGAAGGTCAGCGTGGTGGAAGGCAAGGAAAACGAAGGTGCGAAATTCCGCGATTACTTCGACCACATCGAGCCGCTGAAGAAGGTTCCTTCGCACCGGGCCCTGGCCATTCTGCGTGGCCGCAATGAAGGCATCCTGGCCTACAGCCTTGTGATGGGTGATGCCGAAGACGACCGCCGCCAGCCCCATCCGGCGGAGCAGCGCATCGCCGCCCACTGGCGCATTCGCGACAACGGCCGTGCCGCCGACAAATGGCTGGGCGAGGTGGTGCGCTGGACCTGGCGGGTGAAGCTCTCTACCCAGATTGAAACCGACCTGATGTCCCAGGTACGCGAAGCCGCTGAAGCCGAAGCCATCAACGTGTTTGCCGCCAACCTGAAAGACCTGCTGTTACTGGCTCCTGCCGGCCCGCGCCCGACCCTGGGCCTGGACCCCGGCCTGCGTACCGGTGTGAAAGTGGCGGTGATTGATGGCACCGGCCAGGTGGTCGACCACGGCGCGATTTACCCCCATGCGCCCAAAAATCAGTGGGAGCCCTCCATTGCCCAGCTGGCGGCCTGGTGCCAGAAGTACAAGATTGAGTTGGTAGCCATCGGTAACGGCACTGCGTCCCGGGAAACCGAGAAGCTGGTGGGCGACCTTTGCAAGCGTTACCCGGAACTGAAGCTGGCCCGCATTGTGGTGAATGAATCCGGTGCGTCGATTTACTCGGCTTCCGAATTTGCCTCCAGGGAGCTGCCGGACCTGGACGTCACC
This sequence comes from Marinobacter sp. ES-1, assembly GCF_000475255.1. Taxonomy (NCBI): domain Bacteria; kingdom Pseudomonadati; phylum Pseudomonadota; class Gammaproteobacteria; order Pseudomonadales; family Marinobacteraceae; genus Marinobacter; species Marinobacter sp. ES-1. The sequence goes on along the minus strand of NZ_AXBV01000053.1, from coordinate 54,648 downwards.
ATCCGGGGTGCAGTGTCCATTGCCCGCCGTTTGCAGGACCCGCTGGCAGAGCTGGTGAAAATTGAGCCCAAGTCCATCGGCGTGGGCCAGTACCAGCATGATGTGTCCCAGGTTCAGTTATCCCGCAGCCTGGATGCGGTGGTGGAAGACTGTGTAAACGGGGTAGGGGTAGACCTGAACACCGCGTCTGTGCCGTTGCTCACCCGGGTGTCCGGCCTGAATCAGAGCATTGCCCAGAACATCGTCGATTTCCGCAACCAGAACGGCAAGTTCGTCAGCCGCAAGCAGCTGATGAAAGTCTCCCGGCTGGGTGAGCGCACCTTCGAACAGGCTGCCGGCTTCCTGCGCATTGCCGGTGGCGATAACCCGCTGGACCGCTCGTCTGTGCACCCGGAAGCCTATGGCGTGGTGGAAGCCATTGCCCAGCGCAACGGCAAGAAAGTGGACGACATTATTGGCGACTCTGCGTTCCTGCGCAGCCTCAACCCGCAGGATTACGTGACCGAGCAGTTCGGCCTGCCCACAGTGAAAGATATCATCTCCGAGCTGGAAAAGCCGGGCCGGGACCCGCGTCCGGAATTCCGTTTCGCCCACTTCGAGGAAGGGGTGGAAACCCTGAACGACCTGAAGCCGGGCATGGTACTGGAAGGGTCTGTCACCAACGTGACCAACTTCGGCGCCTTTGTCGACATCGGTGTGCACCAGGACGGTCTGGTACATATCTCCGCTCTGTCCCATACTTTCGTCAAAGACCCGCGTGAAGTGGTAAAAGCGGGTGATATCGTTAAGGTCAAAGTGATGGAAGTGGACATTCCCCGTAAACGGATTGCCCTGTCCATGCGTATGGATGACCAGCCCGGTGCCGAGACGTCTTCAAAGCCGGCCCGTGGCGCCGATCGCAGTGGTGGCCGCGGTAACGACCGCAAGCCTCGTGGCGGTCAGGGTTCGCAGCCCGCGCAGGGTGCCATGGCTGGCGCGCTGGCACAGGCACTGGCCTCTGCCCGTAAAGGCGGCCGTTAAACCACTTCCTTGAATCAATGGCGGTTGCCCCATGCAAGTGTAGCCGCTTCAACAGGAGCCAATCATGGCAGATTCCCGCCATTCCCTGCTTCAGCAATTTGCCGCCAGTGACTGGAGCGGTTTTCTGAAAGGTGTCGAGAAAGAAGGCCTGAGGGTGGATGCCAACGGCTTCATCGCCCAGACCCCCCACCCGGAGGCGCTGGGCTCTGCCCTGACTCACGGCCGGATAACCACCGACTACTCCGAAGCCCTGCTGGAGCTGATTACCCCGGTGTTCAGCAGCACCGGTGCCATGCTGGAGTCGCTGCGCGACACCCACCGGTATGTGCAGCAAAACCTGGGTGATGAAGTGTTCTGGGCAGCCAGCATGCCCTGTGAAATCGATGGCGACGAGAGTATTCCCATTGCCGAATACGGTCGTTCCAACATTGGTCAGCTCAAGCACGTGTATCGCCGGGGCCTGGCGGTGCGCTATGGCCGGGTGATGCAGAGCATTGCCGGTGCCCACTACAACCTGTCGCTGCCCGACAGCTTCTGGCATAAGTGGCAGGCAGTCACGGGCAATAGCGATTCCCTGCAGGATTTCAAATCTGACCAGTACTTCTGGCTGATCCGCAACTTCCGTCGCCGCAGTTGGCTGCTGATGCTGCTGTTCGGGGCGTCTCCGGCGTTGGATGCCAGCTTTGTGGCCAACATGAAGCACGATCTCAGCCGCTTCGACGACCGCACATGGTACGGCCAGTATGCCACCTCCCTGCGCATGGGAGACCTCGGCTACCACAACAATGCCCAGGCTTCCCTGAACATCTGTTTCAACGAACTGGCTACCTACACCCGCACCCTGGACCGCGCCATCCACACCAACTGGCCGGCCTATGAGGCCATCGGCACCCAGCGCGACGGCGAGTTCATCCAGATCAACACCAGCGTCCTGCAGATTGAGAACGAGTATTACAGCGCGGTGCGCCCGAAGCGCACCACCCGGCGCGGCGAGAAGCCGATACAGGCACTGGATGCCCGGGGCGTGGAGTACATCGAAGTGCGTTGCCTGGACCTCGATCCTTTCTCGCCGGTCGGCGTGAACCAGGCCCAGGTTGATTTCCTGGACCTGTTCCTGCTCGATTGCCTGCTGACCGACTCGCCGCGCATTGGCGACGAAGAATGCGAGCGGCTGGATGACAACTACAAGGATGTCGTGGCTTCCGGCCGCTGGCAGGAACTGGCCCTGTGCCGGGCAAACGGCGAACGGGTGCCTGTCGGCAACGCCGCCCGGGAACTGCTGGACCGGCTGCAGCCGCTGGCGGAACAACTGGACAGCTGGGAGCAGGGTGAGACCTACCGCAACGCCCTGGCCGCACAGCGCGACAAGCTGCAGGGCTCAGACTGGGCGGTACCTTCCGCCCGGGTGCTCGATGCTATGAGTGCGTCCGGCCTTGGCCATCGGGAGTGGACCCTGGAAATGTCCCGCCAGCATCAGCAAACCCTCCGTAATGAGGCTCTGGCGCCGGATGTGCTGTCGGCTTACCAGGCCATGGCCCGGGAATCGCTGGCGGAGCAGCAGGCGATGGAAGCGGCCGATACCCAGCCGTTCTCCGAATTCCTGGCAGACTACCTGAAAGCCTGAAAGCGACCTGACTCACAGAAAGTGTTTTTGCCGCTTGCCGCCTCCCTTACCTGTTGTTACGTTTATTAGCATCAGGTAAGGAGACTGTGCCGTGGCGAGAGACATCAAACTCGGATGGGATGTGGAGGCCTTGAACAAGGCATACCGGCAGGGCTACATGGCCGGCTCCATGGGTATGGACAAAACCCGCTGCCCCTATCGCGGTGACGTGGTGATTGCGGCCTGGGAGGCTGGCTGGGACGACGCTGGTGAAGCCGTGCAGGCCGGTGGCCAACAGGGCGACGACGATCTGTTTGCCCGCATCGCCTGATTTTCCGCTTTTTCTTTCCCTTTTGTTTTAACCGCTTATGCTCTGCCCGCGTCATGGGGTAGGATTGCTCACTGAGTTTTCGTGCAGTCCTTAACGGTGATGCGGGGTAGTGTTTTGACGAGCAGATGGATTTTCGGTCTTGTATTTCTGGTGTGCGCCGGGCTGCTTGCGGTGGCCTTTTATATGGAGCACGTGATGGGGCTGGAACCCTGTCCCTTGTGCTGGTTACAGCGCTTCGGCTTTATGGGCGCCGGATTGGTCAGCCTGCTGGCATTCCTGCATGGTCCCAAAGGTTTCGGTAACCGGATATACGGCTTCCTGATGGTGCTCAGTGCCGGTGCCGGGCTTGGCGTAGCCGGACGGCAGTTATGGCTGCAAAGCCTGCCGGAAGACCAGGTGCCTGCCTGCGGCCCCTCGGTGGACTACATGCTCGAAGTCCTGCCCTGGTTTGAAGTGCTGCAGACCGCCCTCAAAGGCACCGGAGACTGTGCAGCCGTGGTCTGGCGCTTCATGGGCCTGAGCATTCCGGGCTGGACCGTGGTGTTCTTCAGCCTGGTGATTTTGGTTGGCCTGTTTGTCATGTTCCGGAGCTACCAACCCAAAAACTGGGTGAATAGCTGAAACAGTTGCGGCAGGCTGCAGCCATGGGGTAACTTGGTTGCCTGACGGAAAGACTGAGGGGAGACAGGCGACATGTTGGAGAATTGCCGGAATGCCAGGGAGCGTTGGGGTGGCGTCAGCGAGCTGATCGACCGTTGGCTGAAAGAGCGCCAGGAACTGCTGGTTCATTACTGTGAGCTGTCAGCGCTGACGGATTACTCGCAAACCGACATGCTCCGGGAAAAGTTTATTCGCCTGTGCGAAGTGCTGGTGGACTATGTGTCTGTCGGGCACTTTGAAATCTACGAACAGCTGACACGTGAAGCCCGGGAATTCAACGACGGTGGCGAAGAGCTGGCGGCGAAGGTTTACCCCCGCATCCAGGAAACCACGGAAGTGGCGCTGAATTTCAACGACCATGTGGACGGCCGGATTCTGACCGAGCAGGACGTGAGCTTCCTGTTTGCGGAACTCTCGAAGCTTGGTGAAGTACTGGAAAGCCGGTTCGAGCTGGAAGATTTCCTGATCGAGCACCTGCACAACGCCCACGCCGGGAAACTGGCGTCTGCCTGAACCGTGTGAATACGACAAGCGGACCATAAAAAAAGACTCATGTCAAGTCCCTTAGCGTAGCCAGCCAAGGGGCGAATTCATATATAGGACATGGAGTTAGCTCTACTTTGGCCTGCTTTGTGAAGCTACTGCTTTGCGAGTCAGGAGCCATATAAGAGCGTTGAAAGATCAAGCCAGAGCAAGCTCTATCGTTAAGGGTGAGCGACCACGGAGCCTTAGCCATAATAACATGTACCCTGAGTCCACAGATGACTCACCGCGTATTGGGGCGAGTTCGTGGGACGAATAAATATCGACGGGGAAATATATGGCCAGAGTCAGCAATGCAATTCCATGGGGGCCTATACGCTCAACACTGACAGAGAAATTCAGCTTTGGTGACATTAAGCAAATCGTCGGTTATGGCGATTTGGATATGTCACGGCTTGCTCACCTCGAACAAAAACCTCAGAACGGCGCATCGAAGTCCCAGCTTCTCAGCGAAATTGACAAACAGGTTGGGATGATGAATGAAAATAATCGCAGCGCATTTGCATCGATCTGCTGCGAGGAAATGATGCGTCGTAAACCCGACGTCATCAGTGAATTAGAACGAGTTCTATCCAGAGTGGGTTGGAAGTTCTCCGGCACTGTACTTATCCCTATTGAGATTTTTGATATCTCGGAACTCATCAATATTCCCGATGCGGCGCATACGGATATTCAGAAGGCGGCGAGTCGTCTGCGCGATGGGGATTTGAGTGGGGCATTATCGGCCGCCTGTGGTGCTCTGGACACTGTGACCAGTGATATTTACAGCCGATATAATTTGGGCGATGCTGGCAAAGCATCGTTCCAAGAACGTATCAAAAAGTCTATTGGCGCCTTGAACGTAACAGACAGTCTGATAAACGAACTGTCTGAGATTGGATGGCCTGAATCTGACTACAAACCGCTGTCTGCAAATCTGGAGGGATCATTAAACCAAGCAGCCTTTGTGATGCAAAAGCTACGGTCTGACATGGGCGATGTACACGGTACCAAGCCAGCCATCAGCGCATTGGTTTATGACTCTATCAAATGGTCATCTCTGTTACTCAGAGTCTTGGCGATCCGTTAACGAGCGCGTATGCGTGTTGCTCCTGTTGCGACGAAAACCCCGATCCCTCGCCATGAACGCCTCCAGCATGTGCGGTATCAACGTCACGGCATCGACTGCCTCGCCGTAGATCTGTGCGTGTAACGCGGCGTAGCGCTCCAGGTCAGCCTTCAGGCTGGCCGGACAGGCGAAGGTCAGCTTGGTGGTTTCAGTCCTGGGCAACGGGCCAAGACGTAATTTTCGGGTGGTAGTCATTGTGACGCTCCCTGATTGATGAACAGTGGTTGATAAGGACGAAGTACCAAGTCGCGGTTGACGATGATGCGAACCGGCAAGCCGGGCCGCTCCGTCAAGGTGGGTTGAATGTTCAGGTTGCGTCGGGTCACCTCCTGGCCCACCTGGTTGATGCTGTCCTGCGCGCTGTCGCGACCCGCAATAATGACGCGATCACCATCCTGCCGGTTTTCCGGCGCGGCCAGTTCAGCGCCGACACCCAGCAGCGTTGTCAGCACCGCACCGGCAAAGACACGATCCCAATGCCAATCGACGCCATCTTCCAGACCGGCGTAACCCGCCGGATCGGTGCCGACCAGGTTGTCCAACGTCAGCGAGGAAGTATCCGGCAGGATGATGCGGTTCCAGACAACCTGAACGCGGCTCTGCCCGTAGCTGACCTGGCTGTTGTAACGTCCCAGAATGCGGGAGCCCTGCGGGATCAGGAGATGTTGGCCCGTTGCCGTGTCGTAGACTGGCTCCGTGACCGTGGCGATCACATCGCCAGGCAGGTCGGATTGGATACCGGTCACCAAAGCCCCGGCGATCACTGTACCGGCCATGACCTGATAGGGTGAACTTGGCAATTGCAGATGACCGGTATTACGAGTTTCCGTAGAACCGGATTGCAGGAATGCTTCTTTCTGGTCTTGCCGGTTCTGCACAGCCGTCGAATCAGCCGGTTGTGCCACCGTCGACGCCGGGCTGCCGGCCAGTGCATCAAAAGCCCCCAGGGTGTTGCTCCCATCTGGCATAGAAGACGGCGACGATGCTGCGGTTATCGTGGAGGCCTGGCCTCGGTTGCCGGTCTGAAAGAACAGCGACGAAGCCGCCGCCGCTTCCGACTCTTCGCGTAGCGCGGCGGCGGGATCATGGCCGGGAGCCGAATAGCTGGCCACCGCTGGCTGTTGCGCATTCACAATGGCTGGCCCCAAATCCCCCGGTAACGGTGGCCCCAATACTGGCACCTCGGGCGGCATGTCAGGTGGCAGCATGGAATAGTCGGTGGGTAACTGTGCTAGCGCATCGGAGCGTGACACTCGCTCCACGTTGTACAACTCCGTTTGCTCTGTGCTCCTTCTCTGTGGCGGCTGCAATGACCAGAATGTGGCGCCAAGCACAGCGACTGCCAGGCCTCCGGTCAGGATCGCCAGGGTACGACGGTTCAGTCGCGTCACCGGGCGCGGTTGGGCACGCAGGGTCACGGTGTCGGGGGCGACTTTATCCACTGGCGTCGTGCTCCGGCCAGCAGTTTCGTCCTGATTCATATTCAATCCCTCCGTGCCACGCCATCCGTGCGCTCGATGCGCACTACGTCGCTCTTGTCACCGCCCAGGCGCAGTTCCGCCGCGCCGAACAGCCGATCGACGATGTAATACGGCGAGCGGAACCGGTAGTTCACCAGTTGTCCATCCCCTTCGGCGCCGATCACGAACAGCGGTGGCAGTTCGCCTTGGGCAATCCCCGCCGGGAACTGGATATAGACCTTCCGGCCATCATCGAAAGCGCGTAACGGTTTCCAGGGCGGTTGACTGCCACTGATTGCATAGCGAAAGCGCAGGTTCTCCAGTGCCAGGCCAGTATCAATGGGTACGGTCGCCTGCGCAGTTTGATTGCGGCGCTGTAAGGCCAGCATCTGGTCACGCGGGTAGTCCCAGGACACCGACGCCATCCACGCCTGGTCGGTCGAGGTCAGTTCCAACAGGTAGGTACGCCGACTGGTGGTGATGACCAGGTTGGTGTTCAGGTCCGAACGGATCGGCTTGACCAGTACATTGACCCGTAGCTCGTCACCAGCACCGCTGGACGTGTCACCCACGACCCAACGCACGGTATCCCCAGCCGCCACCGTCACCAGTTCCTCACCCGGTTGGAGCGCAATCACTGTCACGCGTCCGACTGCCGAATAGACCTGATACAGCGCCCCCTCGGTGAAGGGCCAGACCTGGATGGCATTGACGTAGCCCTCACGCGTCGGTGCCATACGCGCTTCTTCGTTGGCCCTGGACACGCGCACGGTTTCATCGGCAGTCTCAGGTGCGGAGTCCGCTTCTTCGACCTCCAGCAGCGGTTTCATCTGCCCCGGCATCGGCAGCACTTCAGGCACCGCCACCACTTCCACCGGCAGGGGCGCCTCGGGCAAGGGATGAGCCAACACGGGTTCGTCAAGCGAGATGGCGGGTGGCGGTTTGCCTTGCGTGGCGCAGCCCGACAGAACCAACAGGGTGAGTGGGAAAGCGTAAAAACGGAAAGACGGTTTCATGGCTGGGCTCCTTCGGACGTATCCAGTTCACGGCTCCACGACAGACCATTGACGTAGATGCCCAGGGGATTTTTGCGCAGGCGATCTTCGGTGCGCGGGGTTTGCAGCACGATGGACACGACGGCGGTCCAGCTCGCCTGTCCGGCGGCAGCGCCATTGACGTAGCGGCGTTCGGTCCAGCGGACATTGAACGACGACTCGCTGGCACGCACGACGCTGGTGATCTGCACCGTTACCGACTCCTTGCCAATGCGTGCAAAGGGGTCGTTGGTACGCGCGTAATCATTGAGCACCGCCGCGCCCTTGTCAGTGGTGTAGTCATAGGCGTCGAGCCAGTTCTGCCGCACCACAATGGGATCGATGGACAGCCCGCGCACCCGTGTCACAAAACCCGCCAGGTGGTGCGCAATCTGCGCGTCAGTGGGCCGGTACTGCGTAGCGGCTTCGCCCACGGCGCGTATCTGTCCCGCCTCATCCACCTCCACCACGTAGGGGGTAACGATGGACTGTGCCGAACGCCACACCAGACCGCCCGCCATCAGCAAGGCCAGCATCAGGCAGCCGAAGGCCATCAAGCGCCAGTTCTTCGCCTGCACACGGGCCGAGCCGATACGCTCGTCCCACACCTGGGCGGCGGATTGGTACGGGGTGGCCGGTTGCGGCGATTCCGCATAGCGCACCCTCGGTCGTTTGAATCGCATAAGCCTTCTCCTTGAGGGTCAGGTATCGCCTCATTCATCTTGATTACGCAAACTTGGGCCAGAACCCGCACCGCCACTGTCGCCACCGCGCAGGGTATGTGCCGACGTCGTGGCGGCCTGGGTGATCTGCTGGCGGCGGTGCAAGCGTTTGGCCCAAGCGGGTTGTTGTTGGGCTGGGGATGCGGCGGTCTGGCTCATGCCAGTGATGCTGCCGCCCGAACTATCATCAGGCGACGAGCCGTTCCAGCCCGCCCGAAAAGGAGCCGTCATACGCTGCCCGGCAGCGGAAGCACGAGAGACCGTACTTCGCCCGGCAGCCTGAGCGCCGGACCTGGCAACATTGCCAAGGCCCGCTGCTGTCCCCTTGAGACCACCACCGGTGGCAGCCGAACCGGACTGGAATGCAGAACGGGCGCTGCCAAGGGTCGAGGTAGCCGTCCGTGCGCCGGAACCGGCCAATCGGGCAGCAGCCGGAGCCATCCGAGCCCCGGCCAGTACTGCGCCACCCACGCCTGTGGCAGCAGCACCCACGGCCATGGCGGTTCCAGCAGCACCGATGGTGGCACCCGCCATAGCCCCGGCACCCAGTTGCGGCCCACCAGAAATCAGCCCGGTGGCGATGCCTGGTCCGAAGATGCCCAACGCCAGCAACGCGAGCGATGCCAACATCAGAACCAGTGCATGGTCGATGGACGGCTCGTCCGGGTGCACCTGGAATTCCGCGAACAGGCCCGTGCCAATACCAACGATCACGGCCAGCACCAGCACCTTGACGCCGGAAGACACCACGTTGCCCAGCACCTTCTCGGCAAGAAACGCGGTCTTGTTCCACAGGGCAAACGGCACCAGCACAAAACCCGCCAGCGTGGTCAACTTGAACTCGATGAGGGTGATGAAGAGCTGGATCGCCATGATGAAGAAGCACAGGATCACCACCAACCAGGCGAGGAACATCACCACGATGGGATCGAGATTGACGAAGACCTCGGGGAAGCCTGCCATCTCGCCAATTTGTTCCAGAATTGGCGCTGCTGCGTCGATGCCTGTCTTGGCCAGTCGCCCCGGTTGCAGGAAATGCTCCATCGTTAATGACGAGCCAGTGGCCGTCAGACCAAGACCTGCAAAAGAACGAAACACGATCCCTGCCAACCCGTTGAAGTTGCCAATGATGTAGGCGAAGGCACCGACATAAAGCACCTTGCGCAGCAACCTGGCGATCACGTCTTCGCCCTGACCGGTGGCGTGGCTCATCGCCCAGTACAAACCGGCGAGAGTCATATCGATGATGATCAGTGTGGCAGTCAGGAACGCGACCTCGCCCTGCAACAACCCAAACCCCGAGTCGATGTAGGTAGAGAAGGTATTCAGGAAGCGGTCGATGACCGTCACGTCGTTCATATCCCGGCCCTATCAGTTGGAATAGAAATCCACGCGTTGCGGCGTATAGGGTGTGCCGGTACCAAGAAAGCGTCGCCGCACTTCACGGGCTCGCTCGGTGGCGGCTGCCTGGCGCGCCAACTCCAATGCGGCGGCCCGCTCCTGGGTGATCTGAAGCTGTTGCGCCTGGATCGACTGCTTGGCCTGCAAGGCCAGAAGCTGATTGGTCGCCTGCATGGCTTGCAAGGCGCCTTCTGCCGCCTGGCTCTCATTCACCAGGTCAGCCAACGCGCTTTCGTCATGTGCCAGATTCTGCGACGCCTGCGCTTGTACCCTCATCGCGGTGTGCACCCCGTCAAGGGTGTGCCGCCAGCGTTGCTGGGCATCCTGATACATCTGATCGCCACTGACCGTCGCGGCGTATTCTTCCGGGTAGAGTTGTGCAAACTCGCGGTCGAGGTTCTGCACGTCATAGGCCAACCCTTGCGCCTCGGCGATTAGGCGTTCGGTGGTGGCCAGCGTCGAGCGCAGCCGGCTGACGACGTTGAAATCCAGCCCCGCCAGATTGCGGGCCTGGTTCGTCAGCATCCGTGCTTCGTTCTGAAGCTGATTGATCTGGTTATTGATCTGCTCCAGCGTGCGAATGGCCGTCAGGGTGTTCTGCACAAAGTTCGAGGGATCGAACACGGTGAAGGCGGCGGCAGGCTGTACTACCAAGAGCGCTATCGACAACACTGCTGCCAACGGCACTGACAATAAACGATGTTGAATCTTCATGATGGAACCTCCGGTGGTTGGGTGTTGGAACTGAAATCAATCACTGGCGGACAACCCGGAAACGACGGCAGCAGATCAGCGCCCCAGTCGAGACCGCGATGACGCAGCCAGGCACCGGCGAACCCCGGCTCGCCAGCATCCAGCAGCACACGGTCGATGGCGCGTTGGTCCTGCGGTGTGGAAGCTCCTGCAAACGCCAGTGCAACCGCTCCCAAATCGAGGTCAAACAGGCGATTGCCCAGCCGCGACTGGTAGTAGTAATCGCGCTTGGGCTGCGCGGTAGCGACGATCTCGATTTGCCGGCTGTTGAGACCAAACCCCTCGTAAATGGTACGGATCTGCGGCTCGGTGGCCTGCGGGTTGGGCAGGAAGATGCGGCTGGCGCAGCTTTCGATAATGGCCGGCGCAATGCTGGAATCCTTGATGTCGGCCAGCGACTGCGTGGCGAAGATAACGCTGACATTCTTTTTGCGCAGCGTCTTCAGCCACTGGCGGATGCGCGCGGCAAACACCGGGTCATCGAGGAACAGCCAGGACTCATCAAGAATCAATAACGAGGGGGCACCATCAAAGCGTTCGTCAAAACGCGCGAACAGATAGCCCAGTACAGCCAGCACCGCCGCCTTACTGTGCATCAGCTCTTCCATCTCGAAACCCTGCACCTCGGCGCTGCCGAGCCGATCGTGGTCAGCATCCAGCAGCTTGCCGTGGGCTCCACCCAACGCATAGGGTGCGAGCGCCTGACGCAGGGCGTTGGATTGCAACAGCACGGACAGACCGGTCATCGTGCGTTGCTCCACTGGCGCCCCTGCGAGACTCTCCAGCGCCGACCAGATGGCCGCCTTCTCGTCAGGGCCAATGGCAACACCCTCGTGCAGCAAGCGACCTTCCACCCACTCGGCGGCCCAGGTGCGGTAGCTGGCCAGCTCGATTTGTGCGAGCGGCTGGAAGGCAATGCCGCCATCGGCTCCCAGGTCGTAATGTTCGCCGCCCAGGCCCAGAATGGTGGCGCGCATCGAGCGGCCCATATCAAACGCAAAGATGCGCGAACCGGGATAACGGCGGAACTGCATCGCCAGTGTGGCCAGCAACACCGACTTGCCCATGCCGGTCGGCCCCACGACGAGGGTGTGCCCCACGTCGTCGATGTGCGTTACCAGTCGGAACGGTGTAGCACCATCGGTACGGGTAACGATCAGCGGCGGGCCATCCAGGTGATCGTTCCTCTCCGGCCCCGCCCATACCGCCGACACCGGCATCAGGTGCGCCAGGTTCAGCGTCGAGACGAGGGGTTGGCGCACATTCGCGTAGGCATTACCGGGAATGGAAGATAACCAGGCGTCCACCGCGTTGAGCGTTTCGGGAATGGTGACAAAACCACGGCCCTGAATCACACGCTCGACCATGCGCCGCTTCTCGTCGGCCAGGTCGGCATCCGTGTCCATCACGGTGACCGTGGCCGTCAGGTAGCCGAAAGCGACTAGATCGCTACCCAATTCCTGCAAGGCGGCATCGGCGTCCGCCGCCTTGTTGTTGGCGTCGGTATCCACCAATGGGCTTTCCTGCTGGAAAATGGTTTCGCGCAGTAGCGCCACCACGTTCTTGCGCTTGGCGAACCACTGGCGGCGCAAGCGACCCAGTGCCTTTTCCGCCTCGGCCTTGTCGAGGCAGAGAAAGCGCGTGCTCCAGCGGTAGGCGAAGCCCAAGCGGTTGAGGTCATCCAGAATGCCCGGCCAGGTCGAGGTCGGGAAGCCGCGCACCGATACCACGCGCAGGTGGTGATCGCCGAGTGTCGGCGCCAACCCGCCGACCAGTGGGCAGTCTGTCAGCAGCGCATCCAGGTGAAACGGCACCTCGGGAACACCGATCTCGTAGCGGTGTGTCGAGATTGTCCCGTGCAGGTAGGTCAGTGTCTGGCTGTCATCCAGCCAGGCAATGGCTGGCATCACTCCATCGAGCAGATCAAACACGCGATCAGTTTCCGCCACGAAGGCATCCAGCCGACCCCGCCAATCCACACCCTCGCCGGGGGCGTTTTCGTACAGCATCCTGGCGGCGCGGGCATGGGATTCTTCCGGCGGTAGGTATTGCAGTGTGAGGTGGTAGTTGCTTTCAAAGTGCTGGCCCGCTTCCTCGAAGGCCGCGCGACGCTCTTCATCCACCAACCAGGACAGCGCCTCAGGAAAATCAGACTGCGGGTAGTCCGCCGCTGGCTGGCGTTCGGCCTCAATGAACAGCGCCCAACCCGATCCCAACCGTCGCAGCGCGTTGTTGAGCCGTGCGGTGGTGGCAATCATTTCGCCTTGTGTTGCACTATCAAGATCCGGACCACGAAACCGCGCCGTGCGCTGAAAACTGCTGTCTTTGTTCAACACAACACCGGGGGCCACCAGTCCGGCCCAGGGCAACCAGTCGGCCAGCAGCACGGGACGCTGGCGATATTCGGTGAGGTTCAGCATCTCGGCATCTCCTTACACGTCCAGTAGCGGCTTGTGTTTGATGTGCCGGGCGAAGACCTGCATGAACTGGGCATCAATTCGTGCACCCCACACCGCCAGCGAATGACCGACGATCCACAGCACCAGCCCTGGAATCCACAATTGCAGGCCCAGCCCCACTGCAGCAGCCAGGGTTCCGTTGGCGATGGCCACGGTGCGCGGTGCACCGCCCAGCAGAATCGGCTCGGTCAGCGAACGGTGCAGCGGAATCTCAAAGCCGGGGGCAAACCCTGTTGCATGGTCGTTGGCAGTGCTCATACCACCGCCCCGCCCGAGAAGCTGAAGAACGACAGAAAGAATGACGAAGCGGCGAAGGCAATGGAGAGTCCGAACACGATTTGGATCAGTTTGCGGGCGCCCCCGCTGGAATCGCCAAAGGCCAGCGCCAGCCCCGTGGCAATGATGATGATCACCGCGACAATGCGTGCCACCGGCCCCTGGATAGAATCCAGAATGGATTGCAGCGGCCCTTCCCAGGGCATGGAGGAGCCGGCAGCCTGTGCTGTGCTGGTCAGCAGGAGCATCAACACTGCCAGCAACAGCCCTTGTCCAGCAAGGGCGGCCAATGGGCGCAATCGCGCCAGGACAGACAATGGGTGATCAGAAATACGTAAAGTAACAAGTACGGTCATAGCGGCTCTCCTGTTTGATCAGTGGACGGGGTGGGATCGGAAGATGTCGGCACGATAGGCAGTACGTCCGTGAGGCAGTAACCCGTTGAATCGAAGCCTATTACACGGGCAATACTTGCAATACGGCGCTTGCGGCCACGTCCAGCGATATGAATCACGACATTGACTGCTTCGGCGATCAGAGGACGCGGTGGATTCACCACCACTTCAAGAATCAGTTGCTCCAGACGCAGAAGCGCGCCAAGCGCAGAGCCTGCGTGAATGGTGGCAATGCCACCGGGATGACCCGTACCCCAGACTTTGACCAGATCCAGTGCTTCGCCACCGCGTACCTCGCCGACCACCACACGATCGGGGCGCAGCCGCATGGTGGCGCGCACCAGTTCGCTCATGCTCACCACTCCGGCACGGGTACGCAAAGGCACGTGATCGCGGGCGGCGCATTGCAGCTCGATGGTGTCTTCGAGCACCAAAACGCGGTCGCCAGTGGTGGCGATCTCCGCTAACAAGGCGTTGGCCAGCGTGGTCTTGCCCGTGCTGGTGCCACCGGCAATCAAAATGTTCTGGCGCTCACCTACCGCACAACGCAGAAACTCGGCCTGTTGCGCGGTCATCATGCCGTCGGCGATGTAGCGCGCCAGCGGAATCACGCCCACAGCGCGTTTGCGTAAGGCGAAGGCCGGCCCCGGCGCAGCGGGCGGCAGGATGCCTTCAAAGCGTTCGCCGGTTTCCGGAAGCTCGGCGGATAACAGAGGCTGACCGCGATGTACTTCTGCACCCACATGGGCGGCCACCAACCGTATGATGCGTTCACCGTCTTCGGTGGACAGTTCCGCTCCCATTGGTGCACGACCGGTGGACAGGCGGTCCACCCATAGTGTGTGGTCGGGGTTAAGCATGATTTCCACCACGTCCGGGTCTTCCAGCGCGGCGGCAATCAACGGCCCCATCGCCGTGCGTAGCATCTGGATGCGCCGATCCAATGATGCCGTGGACGCGGACGAGGCGTTCATGACAGAGGCTCCCCCGTGTGTTCCGCTGATTCATAGGGCGCTGAGGTGTCATCCATACGCACGGGCTCGGGGTGCAACTCCTCCACCACATCACGGACCAGGCTGCGCCCCCGCAGCAGATGTCGACCAAGCTGTTCAACGAATTGCTCAAAGCGAGCTTTGCCCTGGGCGCGGGCCGCATCCTGATGCGCTTCTGGCACTGGTGTGCTCACCGTCAGGAAGTAGCGCACGAACAGCGCCAGGGTCTCTATCTCAATGTTCTGATCGCGCTCCAGCTTTTCGAACTGGCGTGACAGCCGATCCAGCCGCTTGGCGATGGCAGCCTCGCGCTGGTCGGCGGCGTCCGGTGACAACCAGGACGCCAGGGCTGCCGCGACAATGCTGGATTTCGAGACACCTTTCTTGGCGGCCAGCTCATCTAAGCGCCTGGCGTGTTCGGGTTGGATAAAGAGATTCAGGCGGTATCGGCTCATAGCAGGATTCCATCATCCGGGTCGAGGGACGCCAGCCGCGCCGCGCGCTGCATGGCCGGGTCAAGTTGCTGAGGAAGCACTGGCGCCGGGTCGTCGTCATCCAATAGCGTCAGGTCACTGATTGCCGGCTCCTGCTCAGGGTCGTAGGCGACACTGTCGGACAACTCAGGCTGACGACGAGGCCCGCCGTCGTCCTCGCTACCCAAACCGTCAGTGGATGCTTCAACCGATGCTGCGGGTGTGGTTGGAATCTCCAACTCGCTCCAGTCATCTGGCCGCAAGGGAGGTGCATCGGCATAACGCTCGACCTGGGACGCATCGGCCAGATCAGGCGGTGGCAGTACACGTTGCTTAAAATTGGCGTCCGCGTAATAGCGCAGCTTTTGGGCTTTGATCGGTGCCACGCTGGATACCATCACCACGGCCTCGTTTGGCGGAAGCTGCATCACCTCTCCAGGCGTCAGCAGCGGTCGGGCTGTTTCCTGGCGCGACACCATCAGATGGCCCAGCCAGGGGGCAAGCCGGTGGCCGGCGTAGTTGCGCTGGGCGCGCAGTTCAGTGGCGGTCCCCAATGTCTCGGAAATACGCTTGGCAGTGCGTTCATCATTGGTGGCGAAGGTCACCCGCACATGGCAGTTGTCCAGAATCGAATGGTTCTGACCGTAAGCTTTGTCGATCTGGTTAAGCGACTGCGCAATCAGGAAGCTGCGAATGCCGTAGCCAGCCATGAAGGCCAAGGCGGTCTCGAAGAAATCCAGTCGACCCAGCGCCGGAAACTCATCCAGCATCAACAACAGCTTGTGGCGGCGCTCGATACCGTCTGAGCCGTCAAGGGATTCGGTGAGTCGTCGCCCGATCTGATTGAGGATCAATCGGATCAGCGGCTTGGTGCGGCTGATGTCCGATGGTGGCACCACCAGGTACAGCGAGACCGGATGTTCAGCGGCGATGAGGTCAGCGATGCGCCAGTCGCAGCGCGATGTAACCTCCGCCACCGTGGGATCGCGGTACAGCCCCAGGAACGACATGGCGGTGGAGAGCACGCCGGAGCGTTCGTTGTCCGCCTTGTTGAGCACCTCGCGTGCGGCGGAAGCCACGACAGGGTGTGGTGCGTCACCCAAATGCTTGGTGGTCATCATCCGGTGCAGGGTCAGCTCGAACGGGCACGCCGGATCGGAGAGGAAATTGGCAACGCCCCGCAGGGTCTTGTCCTCACCAGCATATAGCACATGCAGAATGGCACCCACCAAGAGCGCATGGCTAGTTTTCTCCCAGTGATTACGCCGCTCCAGCGCGCCTTCGGGATCGACCAGGATGTCGGCAATGTTCTGCACGTCGCGCACTTCATGGGCACCACGCCGGACTTCCAGCAGCGGGTTGTAACCCGCCGAGTTGGAATCCGTGGGATTGAAAAGAAGGCAATGTGAAAAGCGTGAACGCCAGCCCGCGGTAAGCTGCCAGTTCTCGCCCTTGATGTCGTGGATGACCACCGACGCCGGCGAGCTCAATAAGGTGGGTACCACCAGACCGACGCCCTTGCCCGAGCGGGTCGGTGCAAAGGCCAATACATGTTCAGGGCCTTCATGGCGCAGGTACTGGTCATTGTGCAGGCCCAGGAACACACCCACCGGCTGCGAGAGTCCCGCCTTGCGGATATCGGTGTCATTGGCCCAGCGCGCCGAACCGTAGGTGGTGACCTGTTTGGATTGCCTGGATCGCCATACCGACATGGCGATAGCCACCACAACGGCCACCAGGCCACTGCCGCCCGCAATAGCACCGCCGGTGTCGAACACCTCCGGCGCGTAGGCGCCGAAGAAGAACCACCATTCAAACAGTTTCCAGGGAAGGTAGATCGGCGTGCCGAAGAGGTCGAACCAGGGTAAGCCAAGGCGGGGCTGATAGCCCAGGGCGGCAGCGGTCCACTGAGTGGCACTCCACACACCGGCGTTCACGATACCGAAAACGGCTGCGATCTGTCCGAATAATACGCCCTGAGTCTGCATTGAATGGCTCCCGATACCTTTGTGATACCTCGTTTAATTAGGACACAAGGATGTGCCGCATAAGACGAGGATCGGTGCCGGGCCAGTGCCGGTCAAAGACCGTTATCGACAGATAGGTGATGCAAAAAACATCGTTTCAGGCAGGAGAATGAGCCATATAAG
This sequence comes from Marinobacter sp. ES-1, assembly GCF_000475255.1. NCBI lineage: Bacteria > Pseudomonadati > Pseudomonadota > Gammaproteobacteria > Pseudomonadales > Marinobacteraceae > Marinobacter > Marinobacter sp. ES-1. Next base: position 37,268 of record NZ_AXBV01000053.1, on the reverse strand, counting down.
CACGGCAGGCGCGGGCGCGCTGCGGCGTGTCAGCTAGAAAAAGCAGAATTTTTTGTAAATGGCAGACAATCAGAATGACGGCGAATCTTCCGGCGGTGTATAGGGGGTATCACCATCACCGTAGAAGCGCTTGCGCGTGGCCTCGGCTACCCGGTTACACAATACGTCGCCCAGCGTTGGCCGGTCGGTCTTGCACTGCTGGCGCAGTGCCTTCAGTCGATCAGGGTCGGCAACCAACTCATCCACGTTGGGGATGTTAGCAGTCCCAGTTGTCTCCTGAGTAGGAGGCTCCGAGGGATTGCAGGCGCTCAGCGTGATTACCAGCGACAAAAGAATAGCGTGTTTCATGGCTCAACCTCCTCTTCGGGATCAGATTCACTTGGGTGAACAGGTATTGCGGCATCCGGGAACTCGATGGCCTGTACCCGTTTGACGAAACGGGACAGAACCTCCGACGTCTCCGCTTCCCGGTGCAGCAAATAGGTCGTCAGCATCGGCGAACGTCCCGACAGAGGCCGGGCGACCACGCCCGACTCACGGCTGGCGGTAATATGTGCTGCGCCCGCCAACCCCAAGGCAAACCCCGCCGACACCAGCGCCATCATCAAGTCACACGACGCGACGCGCTCGGCAATCATGGGCTCTTGTTCCACCCGTCGCAGCAGCCGGTCAATCTGGCGCGCATGGCCCTCACAGGCTTGTGGATCGCACAGCACCAAGGGGTAACGCAGCACTTCCTCCAATGGAATGCGCTTGTGGGTCAACAAGGGATGGCGGGACGGCACGGCAACCATGATGGGATCGGTCCAGACCGCCTCAACCACAATGCCTTCACCCACTTCATCGGATTGAGCAAACCCGACATCGTACAGGTCATCCTGCAATCCCTTGAGTTGCTGGGACAGAGGTACCTCGAACAGGCGTATTTCCACCTCCGGTTCCTCCTGACGACACATCGCCAACAGGGTCGGCAGTCGCGAAGGCGTCACGCCATCCGACAGCGCAATTCTTAATTGCCCGTGAAAACCGTTGGCCGCCGCTTTTACACTATCTCGCGCCTGTTCCAGAGCGGTGAAAACACGCGGGACATGCTCCAGGAACAATTTGCCTGCACGCGTCAGCCGGGTGCTGCGGCTGGTGCGCACAAACAACTGTTCGCCCAGATCTTCTTCCAGCTCTTTGATGGCGCGCGACAGCGGCGATTGCTCGATGTGCAGCTTTTCCGCTGCACGGGCGAAGTGGAGTTCCTCGGCGACAGCCAGGAAACAACGAAGGTGGCGTAATTCCATTGGTCCAGTTCCTCCACAACTATGAATGCGCTACATCGCTCTGGTCGATCCCGTTTTTGCGGCAATTTTTCAAGGTGCGTGCGTTGTTTATTCGTACACAGGAAAGCGGCGGCACAGCGCCACGATCTTGTCGCGCACCTGCTGCGTGACCTGGTCGCAAGTGCCGCTTTCCAACCCGTCGAGCACATCGCATAGCCACCCGGCAAGTTCTTCACACTCGGGGACACCAAAACCGCGAGTAGTCACCGCGGGCGTGCCGATGCGCACGCCCGAGGTCACGAAAGGCGAGCGCGGGTCGTTGGGAACCGAGTTCTTGTTTGCCGTCATGTAGGCATTGCTCAGGGCCGCATCCGCATCCTTGCCGGTGTAAGGCTTGTCGGACAGGTCGATCAACATCAAGTGGTTGTCGGTACCGCCCGAGACGATCTTGTAGCCGCGCTGCTGGAGCACCGCAGCCATGGCCCTGGCGTTCGTCACGACCTGCTTCTGGTAGGTCTTGAACGCAGGAGACAGCGCTTCCTTGAACGCCACCGCCTTCGCGGCGATGACGTGCATCAGCGGGCCGCCCTGGATTCCAGGGAACACGGCCGAGTTGAGCTTCTTGTAGAAGTCCTCGCTCTGTCCTTTGGCCAGGATGAGGCCACCGCGCGGCCCGCGCAGCGTCTTGTGGGTGGTGCTGGTCACCACATGGGCGTGGGGCAGCGGATTCGGGTATTCACCAGCGGCCACCAGGCCTGCCACGTGCGCCATGTCCACCCAGAAGATCGCGCCGACTTTGTCGGCGATGGCACGCATGCGTGCCCAGTCCTTGTGCCGCGAATACGCCGAGAAGCCACCGATCAGCATCTTGGGCCGGGTTTCCAGCGCGATGCGCTCCATTTCGTCGTAGTCGATGAGGCCCGTTTCGGGGTCCAGACCATAGGGCACGATCTTGTAGTGCCGGCCGGAGAAATTGGAAGGATTCCCGTGGGTCAGGTGCCCGCCCTGAGCCAAATTCATCCCCATCACGGTATCGCCCGGGTTGGTCAGCGCCAGGTACACCGCAGCGTTGGCCTGCGCACCGGCGTGAGGCTGTACGTTGGCGTAGTCGCAGTCGAACAGTTGCTTTGCCCGCTCGATCGCCAGCCGTTCGGCGACGTCCACGTTTTCGCAACCACTGTAGTAGCGCTTGTCGGGATAGCCTTCGGCGTATTTGTTGGTGAACACCGAATCTTGAATTGCCATCACCAACGGGCTGGCGTAGTTCTCCGAGGCGATCAGCTCGACGTGGTCTTCCTGGCGTCGTTCTTCTTTCTGGACGGCTTGATCCAGTTCGGGATCGAATTGGGTGAGAGTCAGGGATGAGTCATACATGGCAATACTCCTATGGTTTGGCGTTCTTGGTTTTAGGGCCGGACGTCTGCTCGGGGACGTCCAGTTCCAGTTGTCTGCGGACAGAGCGGATCAGGTCGCTGGCGGCCGCCAGGGCATCCGCCGCTGGCTTGCCGTCCAGTCTTTCGATCAGCCAGGAGCCGATCACGACGGCATCGGCGACCTGGGCGATCTGGCGTGCGGTGTGGGCATCGCGGATACCGAAGCCGACACCGACAGGAATCCGCACGTGCTGGCGAATCCGAGCCAGCGTTGCCTTGACCTGGTCGATGTCCAAGGTCTTGGCCCCGGTGACGCCTTTGATCGACACGCAATACACATAGCCGCTCGCACGTTCGGCAACCTGCCGAATGCGCCGCTCGGTCGAGGTCTGTGCCAACAGGAAAATCAAGTCGATGCCGTGCTGGCGCAGTTGTGCGCCAAGGCCACCCGCCACCTCCGGCGGGTAATCCACCACGAGCACGCCATCGACACCTGCGGCAGCGGCATCTGCGGCGAAAGCGCCTGATTGGCGAATCTGGTCGTAGCGTTCGATGGGATTGGCATATCCCATCAGGACCACGGGCGTGGTGGTATCGGACTGGCGGAACTGCCGCACCTGTTCAAGCACCTGCGGCAGACCGATGCCCTGCTGCAAGGCGCGTTCAGAGGCTGCCTGAATCGTTGGGCCATCCGCAGACGGGTCGGAGAACGGCACGCCCAGCTCGATGACGTCAGCGCCGGCCTCGACCAGCACGTGCATCAACGCGGGGGTGATGTCCGCATAGGGATAGCCGGCCGTGGCATAGGGAATGAGGGCCTTGCGCCCTTCCTGCTGCAGACGCTTGAAGGTGGCCTGGAGCCTGCTCATCGTTTGTCTCTCCCGGTTTGGGCCATCACCGTGTCCATATCCTTGTCACCGCGTCCTGACAGGTTCACCAGAATGACCTGCTCCTGCGGCAGCGTTGCCGCGAGCTTGACGGCGTGGGCAACGGCGTGGCTGGCCTCCAGCGCGGGAATGATCCCCTCCACACGGCTCAGTAGATGAAAGGCATGCAGGGCTTCATCGTCGGTGGCACCGACGTATTCGACGCGGCCGATCTCATGGAGCCAGGCATGTTCTGGCCCGACACCGGGGTAATCGAGGCCGGCGCTGATGCTGTGGGTGTGTTGCACCTGTCCGTGATCGTCCTGCAGCACGAGGGACCGGCTGCCGTGCAGCACGCCTGCGCTGCCGCGCTGGATTGACGCGGCGTGCTGGCCGGTCTCCAAACCGAGACCCGCCGCTTCGACACCGACCAGGCGCACGGCCTCGTGCTCGATGTAGGGGTGAAAAATGCCGATGGCGTTGCTGCCGCCGCCGACGCAGGCGACCACCACGTCAGGGTGTTCCTTCGCCATGCCAAGGCGCTTGAACAGCGCCGGCATCTGCAACAGACACTCCTTGCCGATCACCGTCTGGAAATCCCGCACCATCGTCGGGTACGGGTGCATGCCAGCCACCGAGCCAATCAGATAGAAGGTGTCATCGACGTTGGTGACCCAATCGCGGATCGCGTCGTTCATGGCGTCCTTCAACGTGCGGCTGCCACTCTCGACCGGCACCACGGTCGCGCCCAGCAGCTCCATGCGCTGGACGTTGGGGCTTTGCCGGCGGATATCCTCACTGCCCATGTAGATCACGCATTCCAGGCCATAGCGCGCGCAGATCGTTGCAGTGGCAACGCCGTGCTGGCCCGCGCCTGTCTCGGCGATGATGCGTCGCTTGCCCATGCGCTGGGCAAGCATGGCCTGCCCGATCACGTTGTTGATCTTGTGCGCGCCGGTGTGGTTGAGGTCTTCCCGCTTGAGGAAGATGCGCGCACCGCCCGTTTGTTCGCTGAGACGCCGGGCGTAGTACACCGGAGAGGGACGGCCAACGTAGTCAGCCAGTTCCTCCTGAAACCCGACGACAAAATGAGGGTCATCGCGGTAGAACAGATAGGCCTGCTGCAGCTCTTCCACCGCTTGAGCCAGGGTCTCGCTGATGAAGCTCCCCCCGTAGCGGCCGAAGAATCCGTCGGCGTCCGGTTGGTTGTAGATCGACTCGGGTTTCATGTTGTCGGCTCCATGTGTTCGGCCAGCGCAGCAGTGCCCGGATACGTGGGCGCTTCCGGCGACAACAGAGCCGCAACGCGCGCGACGATGTCGTCGATCTGCGCGTCGTCGCAGATCAGGGCGGGCAGCAGCCGGATGGTGGAGTTCCGGGTCACCGTGATAAGCAGGTGCTGCTCGTTCAAGGCACGGCCGACCAGCTCCTTGCAGTCCCGGTTCAGTTCGATTCCCACCATCAGGCCCAGGCCCCGGATCGTGACGACCTCGGGGTGGCCGGACAGCGCGTCGCGCAGACCGGAAAGCAAGCGATCTCCCAGGGTCGCGGCTCGCTTGGGCAAGTCGTCCCGCGCCATGATGTCGAGTACGGTGCAACCCACGCGGCAGGCCAACGGATTGCCGCCGAAAGTCGTGCCGTGCTGGCCGGGTGACAGCAGGTCGGCCACTTCTCCGCGTGCCAGGCAGGCGCCGATGGGAAAGCCATTGCCCAGTGCTTTGGCCACCGTCATGACGTCGGGGACAATGCCGGTGTGCTGATGCGCGAACCACGCGCCGGTGCGGCCCATGCCGCACTGGATTTCATCGAGCATGAGCAGCCACCCCTGCTGATCGCACAGCGTGCGCAAGGCCTGCAGGTACGCCGCGTCGGCCACACGAATGCCGCCTTCGCCTTGTACGGGTTCGATCAGTACCGCCACGATGTCGGGCGACTGCTCGGCCACCCGGCGCACCGCGTCGATATCGTTGAAGGGCACGCGCAGAAACCCGGGCAGCAACGGCTCGAAGCCTTGCTGCTTGGCTGGGTTGTCGGTCGCGGTAAGCGTGGCGATGGTGCGGCCATGGAAGGCGTTCTCCATCACCAGGATCTGCGGCTGAGCCACTTGCTTGCGGTGGCCGTACAGCCGTGCCAGCTTCAACGCGGCCTCGTTCGCCTCCGCGCCGGAGTTGCAGAAGAAGGCCTTCTCCATTCCCGTCAATGCGCACAGACGCTCGCCCAGTTGCTCCTGCCAGTCAATGCGAAACACGTTGGAGGTGTGCAGCAGCGTGCTGGCCTGCTCGGCGATGACCTGGGCGATTTCTGTGTTCGCATGCCCGAGGCTGGTCACGGCGACGCCGGCAATGGCATCCAGGTATTCGACGCCCTGCTGGTCCCAGAGGCGCGCGCCGCTCCCCCGCGTGAAGGAGACAGGTTGGCGAGCATAGGCCCGCATCAAGTAAGAGGGGTTGGTCATGATGGTTCCTTGGGCTCAGCGAAAGCGCACGTCAGGTGCCTGAAGTCCGCCGTGATGTCGTGGATGAAGATTTCCTCTGGCTCCGGCTCGAAAGACCATCGCGGGAGCACAAGCTCCTTGGCTTGTGCCAGCTCGGTGATACGCAAGGCGCGAACGACATGCTCACAAGCCATTGCAGCGGCGGCTTCCAACGCCACTCCGTTTAGCCAGTGCCCGCTCAAGCAGGCGCTGAACAGGTCGCCTGTACCGGCCAGTGCAACAGCGACACGCGGATGCCTGATCAAATGCACTTGCCCTTCGGTCACCACGACGATCCACATCTCATCCGGCGTCCAGGCATCTGGAACTGCGCTGGTCACAGCGACCCATTCGGTACGTCCGGCAAGCAAAGACCTTGCTGCGAACACCACGCTCTGGAGATCATCCACAGGCATGCCCGTCAGGCAGGCCAGTTCAAAAGCGTTGGGCGTCAAGCCGTTTGCCAGTGCGGTGAACCCGCCTCTGTAAACGTCAGCGATCCCCTCGGCGCTGTAGATTCCGTGCTCCTGATCGCCGATCACGGGGTCGATGACAACGCGCAGGTGGGGCCGATTCGCGAGCAGGGTCTCGATCCAGGCGCGCAGCGCTACCGCCTGGCCGGCGTTTCCGAGATACCCCACTTGGACGGCACGCAGCGCATTCAACGCACCACGCGCGGTCAAGTCCTGCAAGTAGCCGTCGAACCATTCGACAGGGAGTGCGCCGCCGTGGATCGAGGGATAGCTCGGGATGTTGCTCAGCACCACGGTCGGCACGGCAGCCACGGTCAAGCCAAGGGCTTCCAGCGTGGGCACGGCAGCATTGTTTCCAACGCGCCCATAAACCACTTGCGATTGCACTGAAACAACGTCGATCTTAAGCGGCTGTCTTTCTTCGGAAAATGACGCCGCTCTCATGGTCGGCCTCGTTGGGGATCTGGTTCAGCCGCATCAAGCCAACGAGAGAGCACCGCAGAAGCGGCGGCCGGCAACTGGGTCTGCAGCGCATGGGCTCGGGCGCGAAGTCCGAGCACGTCGATCCCCGATTGCGCGAGTTCACAGCTATGGCCGACCAGCCAGCGTTCGATCCGCCGCGCATCGGCTTCCAGATGGAACTGAAGCCCGAGGACATGATGCCCAAGCGCAAATGCCTGGTTGGAGCAGACGTCCGTAGCCGCCAGGCGCACTGCACCCGCCGGGATGTCGAACTGGTCGCCATGCCAGTGCAGCACAGGTACATCGCCGAGCGCTCCCAGCGGCGAGTCCTGTCCTTCCGCAGTCAGCTTCAAGGGGGCATAGCCGATTTCCTTGACGCCCATTGGGGCGACATGAGCGCCCAGCGCGCGCGCTATCAACTGCGCCCCCAGGCAAATGCCCAACAGCGCTTTCCGGCTCTCCAGTCGCTTGTGCAACAAGTTCAACTCGTCGGCGATGAACGGATAAAGTGCCTCATCGAAGGCACCGATCGGGCCGCCGAGCACGACCAGCAAATCCGGGGTCACCACATCGAGCGTGCGCAGGTCATCGACCGTGGCATCCACATAGCGGATGGCGTAGCCCCGGGCTTCGAGCAAAGGCTCCAGCGTACCCAGGTCCTCGAAGCAAACGTGGTGAATGGCGATGACGGTCTTCATGACGGTGGTTCCTCAGTGGTTGAGCCCGCAGGCCAGTAGTGGCTGTCAGGGGTACTGCGGGCACCAAAAATGGCCTGGCCGACGCGCACGACGGTGGCGCCTTCCTCAATGGCGATCTCGAAGTCGCCTGACATCCCCATGGACAGTTCTTCCAGCCCAATGCCCGCTGGTGCGCCTTCGCGCAACTGATCGCGCAGGTTTCGCAGCAGGATGAAGCACTGCCGCACTCGCTCGGCTTCGCTGGAGAACAACGCCAGCGTCATCAAGCCCCGCACACGCAAAGCTGTGAATGCCGGCAGTTCTTTGACGAACGACAACACCTCTTGCGGCTGCAACCCGTACTTGCTGGCCTCGCCGGACGTGTTGACCTGAACGAAAACGTCCAGCGAACGCCCCTCAACCTGCAGGCGGCGGTCCAACGCCTCGGCGACACGCAAGCTGTCGAGCGCCTGGAACTCCGTTGCAAAGGCGGCCACCAGTTTGGCCTTGTTGGTCTGCAGGTGGCCGATGACCGACCACTGAAGGTCAGCCAGGTCTGCCATAGCAGTCCACTTGCGGTGGGCTTCCTGCACTTTGTTCTCGCCGAGCTGGCGGCAACCGGCGGCGTAGGCCAGGCGGATGTGCGCCTCATCAAAGGTCTTGCTGACAGGCAGCAGACGCACGTTCGCAGGGTCGCGGCCGGCGCGGCGAGAGGCTATGTCGATGCGTTCGCGCACCTTCACCAGATTCCGGCGGAAGTCCTCGACCGTAATCGCCTGCGGGTACAGGCCGTGCTGGTCGTGACTGGTCTGCGTGACGGCCGAGGTTTGCATCAGTCGGCCGCTCCTTTGCTCGCTGTCGGTACAGAAGTGGGGGCCGCCTCGATCTGCGGCTTGGGACGCGACCACCGACCGTTGAGCACGGCGTAGGCCACCAGTCCGATCAGCAGACCCCAGAAGGCACCGCCAATGCCCAGCATCGTGATGTTGGCCGCAGCGGCCAGAAAGGTGATCAGCGAGGCTTCCCGGGTCTTGGCATCGGCCATGGCGCTGGCCAGGCTACCGCCGATGGTGCCCAGCAGCGCGAGGCCCGCCAGGGTGGTGATGAACGTTGCCGGGAACGCCATGAAAACGGCGGCCAGCGTCACACCGAACACGCCGACGAGGATGTAGAACACGCCCGCTGCGATACCGGCGATCCAGCGCTTGGACGGATCTTCATGTGCCTCGCGCCCCGTGCAGATTGCCGCCGTGATCGCAGCGATATTGAAGGCGTGCGAGCCGAACGGTGCCATCAGCAGCGAGCCTAGCCCGGTGACCGTCACGATGGGATTGGCACTGGTCTTGAACCCATCATTGCGCAGCACCAGCATGCCGGGCATGTATTGGCCGGTCAGGGTGATGAGAAACAGCGGCAACGCCACGCTCAGCAAGGCGTTGAGCGAGAACGATGGCATGGTGAAAACCGGTGCCGCGAACTTCAACGCCAGGCCGGACAGATCGACACGGTCCTGGATCAGCAGGAAAGCCAGTCCCAGCACCAAAATGCCGACCACCGCATAGCGTGCCGTGAACCGTTTCAACACGACGTAGGCGACGATCAGCAGGCCTGCCAGTAGTGGATCAACGCTCATGCCGCCGAAGGCACCAATCCCGAACTGCAGCAGGATGCCCGCCAGCAGCCCGGCGGCCACACCGGGCGGAATCAGCCGGATGACCTTCTCGAAGTAGCCCGACAGGCCGAGCAGAACGAAAGCCGCTGCGGAAATCAGGTACGCACCGACCGCCTCCGTATAGGGCGTGGTGGCCAGCGCCGTGACCAGGAACGCCGCTGCTGGCGTGGACCAGGCCGTGATGATCGGCTCGCGGGCGATCCAGCTCAGCATGATCCCCGTCACCCCAACACCGATCGAAATCGACCACACCCACGAGGCCGTCAGCTCCGGGCTGAGGCCGGCCACTTTGGCAGCCTGGAACACCAGAATGAACGTGCCGCCGTAATTGACGATGACCGAAATCAGGCCGGCGACGATCGGGTGGATAAGATCACGTAGCCTTATAGATGAAGGTGGGGTTGCGGATGACATGGTTTTTTCATAACTCCTGCGGACTCGGTTCCAGGAACCTTTATTAGGAATTATATTTTAATCTGAAAATGGCCTGCTGCGCCCATCCACTTTTTTTGTGTTGTACATACCAATTGGCGATTGCTCGGGGTCAACCCAGGCTTGCCCGCCATGTGCGCGCTGGGCGGTAAGGAGTGCATGGCCGATGCGCAAGTCACGCCTGCGGCGGGACACTGAAACCTTGCCGGCGTTGCTGTGTTAGTCATCCCGAGCGCGGCTACAGGTTGATCGCAGCGATTGGCATGCCCCGGAGTGCCGCAGAAAAAAGAAGAACGACCTCCCCATGAATAGGCTCTGCTGTACCAGCAAAGGCATGCAAGCGGAACAAAGTCCGTTCGCACTCATGGCTAAACCATCTGATCAGGTCGCTGGAGATGACGCGGTGCCCATTGAAATCTGTCGCAGCGAATCAAGCGAGTTCGCGCAGTGCCAAAAGCGCACCCGCACTGAACAGCAGCCAGATCAGCAGGCGTCTGAACTGTTGGTCGGAAAGCCTGCGAAAAACGGCAATGCCAATCTGAGACGAGACGATCGTGGCGGGTAATGCAATAGCCATTAGAATCAATGTGTCCCGCGTGTAATACCCCTGCCAGGAAAAAATCCCGACCGCGATCCCGAGGATCACCACGTTGTAAGGACGCAGTACTGCGCTCGTCTCCCCTTTGGTCCAGGGTTGCATGGCGCACCACATGGTCGGTAACGCGCCCGAAAGCGAAGCCGCCCCCCCAAGGAAGCCACCGCAGAAGCCAACCAGAGCGTCTGTCTTCGGCATGGGGCGCGCCAGATGAGGCAGTGATCGGCGAAATGCGAAGAAGGCCCCGTAGAGCAGCATGAAGCCGGCGATCACCAATTTCAGCAATGGCGCGCTGATGAATTCCAGGGTTGCAGCGCCGAGCGGTATGCCAATCAAAGCGGGCAACAGAAAGCGCGGGAGACGCAGGGTACCGCTTCCCAACTCGCCTCGGATAAACCACAGGCTTTGAACACCACTGACGACGGACATGGCTGCCACGATGGAGACGGCCTGCCAGGGCGGCATGACCTGCAGCCATATGCCGAGAGACAACAAGGCAGTGCCGAACCCGGCGAGGCCATTGACGAAGCCGCCAGCAGCCGCGCCAGCCAGTAGGGAAAGAACGAGTTCGAGCGGCATATCAACGCTCCATCGCTAAAAATGATTTGGGGAACACGCGCGCCGAGCGGACGCAGGAGATAAAAAATGGCATGACCTGTCGATGTCTCCTAAGCCTTGTTGACAGCCAATTTTAGCCTTAAAATGGTAGGAATAATCATGCCAATTTCACGATGAGATACCTGCCAATTGTTCAAGCACGCTCAACTCGAATCTGTCAAAGCCTGGATAGGTGACCCCGCTCACGGCGCCCTGTCGCTGCACGCCCGCATTCAGCGTGCGATCCGGCAATTGATCCTGGACGGCGCGCTGGATGTCGGTCGGCCCTTGCCCGCTTCGCGGGCGCTGGCGCAGTCACTGGGCGTTTCGCGGGACACGGTCGAAGCTGCGTACAGCCAATTGCATGCGGAGGGGTTTATCGACCGGCGAGTGGGTAGTGGCAGCTTCGTTTCGGAACGGGCACAGGTGCCTCCGAGGCGAGGCACGAGCCAGCGGGCAAAGCTGTACCGTGAATCACCACGTCTCAGCCAGCGTGGGGCCGCAATCTTCCAGAACGGCGGTGTACGCGAGGCCCTGACACCGCGCCCCTTCGCGCCGGGGGTGCCGGAGACGCGAAGCTTCCCGTTGCAAACGTGGGAGCGGCTGCAGCGTCAGGTGTTGAAGGAACATGGAACGCTGGCCCTGACACACAGCCATCCGCAGGGTGTGGAGGCACTGCGACGGGCTATTGCGGATTACGTCAACCTCGAACGCGGAGCCTGTGCCACACCTGACCGCATATTGGTGTTAACCAGTTCGCAACAGGCGCTGTCGCTGTGCGCCACTGTGCTGCTCGATGCAGGGGACCGGGTCTTTATCGAAGATCCCGCCTATCACGGCGCTCGTCGTGCATTCGATGCAGCGGGCCTCGAATCCGTGCCGGTTCCTCTGGATGCCCAGGGCATTCGGATCGAGTCATTGCAGAACGCTGCGCAACCCGCAAAAGCGATTTTTCTGACCCCATCGCACCAGTTCCCGACTGGAGCCACGCTTGCGCTTGACCGACGGCTTGCGATCATCGAGTGGGCACATAGGAACCAAGCCTGGATCATCGAGGACGACTACGACAGCGAGTTCCACTATGCCGGCAAGCCGACCGCATGCGTGCAAGGCCTCGATGCGCACGACCGGACCATTTACATTGGAACATTCACCAAATCCATGTTTCCGGGCCTGCGAATCGGCTACATGGTGCTGCCATCGCAGCTCGTCGCTCCAATGACAGTGGCTCGCACGCTGCAGGACGGCCATAGCGCCTCCATTCCGCAGTTGACGCTGGCGCGGTTCATGGAGGGCGGACACTTCGGTTCGCATGTTCGGGCCATGCGCAGCGTTTATGCCGAACGACGCGATGCCCTGGAACGGCTTGTCTGCAAGCACTTGGCCGACTTCGTGGAGCCGAGGGTGCCCGATGGCGGCATGCAAATGCCATGCGTCTTCGTGCGCGACATCCCGGAGCGGGAGGCCATTGATACCGCACGCCGTGCCGGCATTGACTTGCTGGGACTGACACCCCTGCATGCGTCGAGCAAGCACAAGGCCGGCTTTCTCATGGGGTTTGCCGCCTACGCCCCGAAGGAACTAGAGATCGCAGTCAAGAAGCTCGCCAATGTGCTTCGCGCACTGGATCGGTGACCCACAAGGATGTCCAACATGACTTCGTCATCAAACGGGCTGTTGGCCCAGGTCTCAACCGCCCACCTGGTCAGTCACCTGCACATCATGGCGGTGCCCGCCATGTTGCCGTTGCTGCCGACCGCGATGCAGGTCAGCTTCGTCGAGCTGGGGATCGCAATCGGGGTGTTCAACATCGTGTCTGCCGTGGTGCAGGCCCCGCTCGGGTTTCTCGTCGATCGCGCTGGGGCGCGACGGATGCTGCTGGCAGCGCTGGCGCTCGGTTCGCTGAGCTTCGCACTGTTGGCCATCTTCCCGACCTATCTTTGCCTGCTTGTAGCGATGGGGCTCGCTGGGGTGGCCAACGGCGTTTATCACCCCGCCGATTACTCATTGCTGTCGCGGGGCATCGTTCCCGAAAGAATGGGGCGGGCCTTCTCCGTTCACACCTTCGCAGGTTTTCTAGGAGCGGCTCTCGCACCGCCGCTGATGGTGGGCGTTGCGCTAGCCTGGGAGCCGCGTTGGTCGTTTGCCATCGCTGCCGTGGCCGGGCTGATCGGGCTGTTCGTTGTGGGACTCGGCTCGCCAGAACCGGCGAAGGTGGCAAGCCCGACGGCCACAGAAAAGGCCAAGGTGAGAGCTAGGCCGTTGACCACACCGCTGGGAACTCTGGCTGTCCTGACGCTGCTGTTCGCCATGCTCAGCCTCAGCACCGGCGCCATCGAGAAATTCTCTGTCTCCGCACTGGTCCAGGGGTTCGACGTCACGCTACCGGCTGCCAACATGGCGTTGACCGTCTTCATGTTCGCCAGCGCCTTCGGCGTGCTGGCAGGCGGCATACTTGCAGACCGAACAAAAAAGCACGGCTATCTGGCTGCTGGTGCATTCGCGTTGGCGGCGGTCTTCGTTGTGATCGTCATTGGCATACCGCTGCCACCCGTGCTGTTGGCCCTAGCGCTGGGGGCGATCGGCTTCCTGACGGGAATCGTGGCACCGTCGCGTGACATGCTGGTGCGTGCCGCTTCGCCGGCCGGCGCAGAGGGCAAGACGTTCGGCATCGTCTCCACTGGATTCAATGTCGGGGGTGTGATCGGGCCGGTTCTGTTCGGTTTCCTGCTCGACCGCGGGTTAGCCAGTGGCGTGCTCTGGGCTTCTGTCTGCTTCATGGTCATCACCACGGTGATCGTGCTCTTCCAGGAGCGGCGCAGTGCCGCTAAACCCGTTCTGGCTGTCCACTAGCAGCCACCCCAAATAATCAAAGGAGATATTCATGAGCCGTCCGAGCATTGCCCAAAAACGCGCGGCATTCCGCGCATTACATCAATCCGGCTGCTTTGTGCTGCCGAACCCGTGGGATGCCGGCAGCGCCAGTGCGCTGGCTAGTCTCGGTTTCAAGGCACTGGCGACAACCAGCTCGGGCTACGCCTGGTCTTGTGCGCGGGCGGACGGACAGCTTTCCCGTGACGAAACCCTGGCGCACATGCGCTATATGGTCGAGGCCTCCGACCTGCCGATCAATGCCGATTTCGAGAGCGGCTTTGCCGACACACCCGAGGGCGTGGCCGAGAGCGTACGTATGGCGGTCGAAACCGGCGTGGCAGGCATCTCCATCGAAGACTCGACAGGCGACGCGCAGGCACCGCTGCGCAGCCTGGCTGAATCGGTCGAGCGGATGCGTGCGGCACGCGCTGCGATTGACGCCACGGGCGGCGAGGCCCTGCTGATCGGTCGGGCGGAGAACTTCTTTGTAGGCCGCCCCGATCTTGACGACGCCATCCTGCGCCTGAAGGCTTACGCAGATGCCGGAGCGGATTGTCTGTACGCGCCCGGCATCAAGACACGCGAACAGATCAGCGCGGTGGTCGCGGCAGTTGCACCCAAGCCAGTGAATGTACTCATCGGCTGGGAAAGCGATCTGACTCTGCAGGACCTTGCCGACCTCGGCGTTCGGCGCGTCAGCGTCGGTGGCGCGCTGGCCCGCGCAGCTTGGGGCGGTTTCTTGAATGCGGCCCGCCTGATCGCCGAGCAAGGCCGGTTTGACGGTTTCGCCGGTGCCCCCTCCGGCGCGGAGCTTAACGCGCTACTTGGCAAGCAGGCGACTTGATATTCCGTCAGAAGCGGGACGCCCCAGGCGGTTCAGCGCGAAGCAGGACAACACTCCCGGCCTGTGTCGTGGCCGGGAGACGTTCTGAGTGCTGGTGGCAGGCCTGCTAATACGGAAAAAATTTGTGAGGCCAATATGGACACAGACCTCGACACGATGACGCGGGAACAGCTCATCGACGAAGTGAAAAAGTTACGCACCGGCATTCGTACCCACCGGGACACGTCTGGCCATGATCTGCGCTGGTATCACCCGCACCTGTGGGCCTTGCTTCCCGAAAGGGCCGGGCACGTTCCCGCAGTGCCCGACTGGCCCCAGTTCATGCGTGGTTGCGTGCAGTACCGCGCATCGCTGGATGTTCAATGTCCCCAGGCTCCCGGCGTTCAACAGGAACTTGAGTAATGAATCGTTGGGTGCATCCATGACTGGAAGTCAGGGGTGTCATCCATTTACATCTCGGCTGTCTTTCGGCGCTTCGTCGCGCTCATTCAGTCCGTAGTCCCGAATCACTGTCGCGACTCGCAGACGACAGTCGGCGAAGACCTCTTTTCGGCCAGACACCTGAGCTCTCCGATGTTGGTCAAGGTTACGCCATTGTTGAACAGCCTGTTCATCGCGCCAGAACGAAAGCGAGAGATACTTTCCCTTGGAGGTCACGCTTTCAAATCGCTCGACCGAAATGAACCCTTCGATTCGTTCAAGATCGTCTTTTAAAGACGCTGCAATGTCGAAGTATTTTTCGGCCCCCCCACGAGAGGGAAAAACCTCAAAGATCACCGCTATCACTGCCACCTCCCATCATGATTTATATCGTGCTCGATCTAGTCCCGGTTGATGAGCCATAGCGCCAAGCAGATCAAGAGCCCGCCAGCAGCCTGTGTCCAGGAAACTGAAGAATCCAAGACGAAATAGGCAAGAATGACCGTGAACAGCGGGGCCAGAAACAGGAATCCACTAGCCCTTGCCGCTCCACCTTTGCTCAGGGCCACAAACCACAGCCCGAAAAGATCCCGTCGATGCCGGGATTGCAAGCCACAGGAACCAACCCCACTGGACCGCTGTCACTGAGTCCGGCCACCGCAGGCCGTTGCTGTAAGCAAGGATCAGGATGGCCAGCGCTCCGATCATCATTTGCCAAAAGCTCAACGCCCACGAGTTGAACGGCAAAGCGGCACGTTTGTTGACGAGCGTTGCGATTGCCCAGCATAGCGCCGAGGCAAGGCCGATGATCTCGCCGGTCAAACTTGTTCCGTGAGAAAAAATGGCTGGACTGATGCCAAGTGCAAGTGCAAGCGCGACGCCCATAAAACCGAGAAGCAGCCCCGCGAGTCTCGCACTGCGAAGCGGCTCGCCATGGAGCACCCGTCCGAACAGCACTACCCAGATCGGATGGGTAAAATGCAGGATCGCGGCGGTCGAGGCAGAGACATGCTTCATCGCCCAGAACAGCAACTCCATGACGGCTGCCGTTTGAAGCAGCCCGATCAGGATCATCAAAGAGGCGTCGCGCAATCCGGCTTGCGGAGTGAACAACGCGGCACCGAGCTGTCTGGAATGCAGAAGAACCAGTGGCAGTGTTGCAAGGGCTGCGACGAAAAAGCGCCAGCCAACCAGGATCATGGGCGAAAAACCTTGCTGAAGCAGAATTTTCCCCGCAATGAAGCTGGACCCCATCAAAAAGTGGAGACGACAATTGAGATGAAAAAACCATCTCTTGAAGACACTGGTGATGGCTGAATGCGCGACATCGGCTCAGAATTGCAGTCGATAGCGTACAAACTGATCTGCGGCGACAAATTCGTCGTACAGCTTGCGTGCCGGGTTGTCGTCCCGGGTATGCCAGTAAAGCCTGGCCCACCCGTTTGTCTGGGCCAAGGACACCAGATCCTCAATTAACTTCCGTCCGATGCCTTTGCCCCGACAAGCGGGGTCCACGAACAAATCTTCCAGATAGCAGCCTGGTGCAGCGGTCCAGGTACTGTCATGCAAAACGCTGGCGCTGAAACCGATCACCCGGCCATCGACTTCGGCTATCCTGCAGAACGTCGATGAGTTGGGGTCAAGAATGCGCTGCCAAGTCCGGGCGGTGGTGGCGGGCGGCACGCTGGCTTCATAGAACGTGTTGTAGCCAGTCCAAAGCCGAAGCCAATCGTCATGGTCAGCCGGCAAGGCATCGCGAATTACGGTTTTATCGCTCATTGCGGATCTCCTAGGTTCGTCAAATTACGGTGTCGTTACTGCAAGTGAATGGGCCTCTTCTGCGGCATCAAGACGACCACAGCGGCAACCGTCAGCAAGGCGGCACACAGAAATACCGGCCCGGAGTAACTACCGGATGTGTCGCGCAGCAGGCCGATCAGCCCAGGCCCGAAGGCGTAGGTCACTTGGCCGATGGCGGTCGATAGTCCGACGATCAGCGCAAAAGCTCCCGCGTCAAATTCCTTCTGAACGATGAGTGCCGGAAGCGTAATCACGTTGCCTACAGAAAGCCCGAAGAGCGCGCAGGCGGAAAGAAGCACGAGCCGGTCATCGAATAGGCCAATCAGCAGCAAGGCCACAGCCTGCGACGCCATAGACAGCGTGCTGGCCAGCCGCATGTCCAGGCGGTCGATGACGAAGCCCAGGCCCACCCGACCAACGACGGCCGTGACGGAAACGATGGAGATGGCAAGGCCGGCCGAGGCCCTGCCTATCGTCGGCTCCAGAATAGCGACAAGGTGGACAAGAAAGCCGACCTGCGCGAACAACGCCAAGGCAAAGGGACCGGACAGCGACCAGAACGCCGGGCTATGCAGTGCCCGTATCCGCGTCCATGGCATGCCCGAATCACTGTCGCTGGTCGCGTGTGAAACGCTTGCATTCGTCCGTGGCGAAGACTTGGAGAGTGGCGGCCGGCTGCCCCATGCAAGAATCATCGGGACAAGAACGACGAGCATGATGGCCGAGCCTGCCAGCGAAGCGACTTCCAGCCCGACGTGTCCGATGGCGGCCAAAAGGATAGGTGCCCAGGCTATGCCGCCAAAGCTCGCCCCATTGAGCGCCAGGCTAATCGCGAGACCGCGCTTGGTGTCGAACCAGAGGGCGATCAAGGTGGTGATCGCGACGACATTCATGGCCGACCAGCCTATTGCCATCAGCAGGTAGGCAGGATAAATCTGCCATGACGCCCGTGCCTGCCCGATGAGCACTACGGCGAGTGCAAGGCAGCTTACGCCGCCAAGCAGGAAGCGTCGCGGTCCCCATCGGTTAATGGCCTCGCCAGTGAAAAGCACCAGGAAGGCACCAGCAAGATAGGACATCGTGCTCGCCGTAGAAACGGTGAAAGACGACCAGCCATGCAGGAGTTGCAGTTCAGCGAGATAGACGCTTTGGCCGTAGAAGGCGAATCCCCAGGAGAATACAGCCACTGTGAAGCACAAAACAACGATCCGCCATCCCCGATAGCTTGGAGACATTTCATCTGTTTTTGTTGTCATCTCGGAAAGCTTTCAGCAACTTGATACCGACGGAAATTGGAAAAGGTGAAAACCAGCTCTGGCCTCCAAATATATGTAGGTTCGTCTCGACCCCAAGTCCGCCACCGGCGTACTAGATGCCGTCATAAGGGGGTGTCGGTGGGAGTTACAGGTGTGGTAACCGGCCAGAATTTTTCGGAATGTCTTCGACTGCAGTACCAGGGCCTCATCAACTGGAATCAACTCATAGGTAATACTATAGAGTTGGCAATAAACCTCGTAGAAGCTGTAGGTGACATCGGCGAAGAGCAAAGGCCTATTTTCCTGCTGAAAGAATGCGCAGAACGCGAGGGCCAGTACCTCGTCTGACCCATTCCCTACGAACACCTTGTCATCCGAAAGTCCGTAGTAGGAAGCAACATTCTCACGCACCAACCCAGCATTTGGATCGAGATACAGCTCCAAGCCGCTCTTCACGGCCTCCATCATTGCCGCCACAGCCAGTGGCGAAGGTGGGTACGGGTTCTCGTTCGCATTTAGCTTGACCAACCTCTCGCCACCCGATTGTTCGCCGGGTGTGTACGGCTTGAGGTTGCGGAGGCGCGGGCTGTCGAAGGTCCCACTCATGGTTAACCCCTCGTTCTCTCGAAGTCCTTCAGGAAATCGACCAACGAATCGACACCTTCCTCGGTCATTGCATTGTAAAGACTGGCACGCATTCCGCCGACGCTCTTATGTCCCTTGAGCTGAAGCAGATTGTTCTCCTTAGCGGCGGATAGAAAGGCGGCGTCTAGTTTGCTGTCTGCCAAAAGAAACGGCACATTCATGTCAGAGCGGAATTGGTGCGCGACGTTGTTGTGATAAAAGCTGCTTTCGTCTATGGCACGATAAATTTTCTCAGCTTTACGTTTGTTGCGGACCTCTATAGCTCTTACTCCTGTCAGTTCACCCTCCCGCTGCGTCTGCGCCCATCCGAGCACCAATTCAGCCACATAGATCGCCCACGTAGGCGGAGTGTTGTACATCGACTCGTTTGCGTCGACGACTGAGTAATCGAAAGCGCTGGGACAGATCGGTAGGGCGCGCCCAATCAAATCTTCCCTTACCACCACGATCGTGAGACCAGCGATTCCGAGGTTTTTCTGTGCAGCCGCAAAGACAAGACCTGCCCGACTCCAATCGACAGAACGCGATCCTAGGTCAGATGAACAGTCCACAACCAGCGGCGCTTGCGATCCCAGTATTGAGATGTCTGGAAGCTCTTGAAACTGGACGCCTTGTACCGTTTCGTTGCTGCAAATGTGAATGTAGTCTGCTGCCGGGTTGAGTTTCCAGCCGGATATCGTTGGAATTTCAGTGTAGCCGGTGAGTTTCGATGAGGCCGCCACACGAATATCATTAGCGTACCTTCCAGCTTCTTCGTATGATTTTTGACTCCAGTTGCCTGTCACCAAAAAATCAATGCAACCTCTTCGAGCTAGATTCATCGGCACGATAGCGTTTTGTGCAATGCCGCCGCCTTGCATGAAAAGAATTTTAAAATTCTTCGGTATCTGCAAGTAGTGTCGAAATTTTTCCTGCGCCGACTGATAGATGGAGATGAATTCTTTGCTCCGATGACTCATTTCCATGACGCCTACACCAATACCATGCCATCCGAAAATTTCCTCTTGGATGGTTTCGAGCACTTCTTCGGGAATGGTTCCTGGTCCTGCGCTGAAATTAATGGGGCGCCTCGGGGAGAATTTCATCAACAGTTCCTAATGAATCGGGTTTTTTTTTCCACCTATTTGCTTATAAAAAACAGATGGAAATATTTAAAGTTGTATCTGTACGCAATACCCAGCTCACGCTTTTGTGGCGCTTCTGACCGAGCTTAAACTTTGCCTTTGCTGACCTTGGGCGTCGAAGTTAGCCTTCGAAAGCCAAGCGAGGAATGCCACCTTAAGCGATGGCCATTCCTTGTCGATGATCGAGAACCAAGCGGTATCGCGCGAGCGTCCCTTGTAAATCACCGCTTGGCGGAAGATGCCCTCGAAGCTGAAGCCGAGCCGGTCCGCCGCCTTCCGAGACGGCGCGTTCAGGCTGTCGCACTTCCATTCGTAACGGCGGTACCGCAGTTCATCGAACACATACTGCATGAGCAGGAACTGTGCTTCGGTAGAGGCTGGCTTTTGCTTCATCAGCGGGGAAAACGCGACATTGCCCACCTCGATGGCGCCATTGCCAGGATCGACCCGCATCAGGGATAGCGTGCCGACGGCTTTTCCCAGCTTGGTGTCGATGACGGCATAGTGTTTGGGGTCAGTGCTGCGCGCTGTGGTTTCGGCGTAGCTGCGGTACTCGTCCGCGCTATTGAATGGGCCAGCGAACATGTAGGTCCAGTCGCGCCCGTCAGGGGCGGAACTGTATGCCGCGTACAGATCGCCGGCGTGGCGCTCCGCATTCAGCGGCTCAAGGCGACAGAAGGTCCCCTCCAGCGTCACATTGCCGGGGAGCGGACGAGCCGACCAATTCGCCAGGGCTTCTCCGATCGGTTGTCCAAATTGATTGCAATTCTGGTTCATGCTGTTCCTTACCTTTCCAGTTTTTGAGATGGTTTTGATTGGGTTGCCCGAGTGGTGTTTGCACCACAGGAAAGCCCGCTTTCAGCGATTGACACGTCTCCATCAAATACCGCAGCCACTGGCGCCTGCGAGACTCTCGCGTTCCTTCGGCGTTGTCGTGGCGACGGTCACTGATCACCCCAGTGCCCGGCTGTCGTGCGCTTTGACGAGAGGTCGAATCCGTTTCACTATCTGTCCGGGGGTGCAATATCTTTGATTCGCTGGACATGAGCCGTGATCTCGTCGGTAGTGAACTTGCAATGCTTGCGCGCGGTGCCGGCCGGGTAATTGGCAAGCCCTAAATTCAGCTCTGGTCGCCAGGATCGGCGCGGTCGGATTGGCCTGGGGGCGAACCCACCTCCGCAGGTGGGACACACGTTGTGCAGTACCCCGGTCGCGCAGTCAGCGCAGAACGTGCATTCGTAACTGCAAATGCGCGCATCAAGGCTGTCGGCTGGCAAATCCTTGTCGCACAACTCGCAGTTGGGTCTGATTTCAAGCATGCGTCGTCTCCTTTTTCATCCGGGCAGCGCCCTTATCCTTGGCTAATCACTGCGCCAATGTCAGGCGGATGGGTTATTGACGGGCTCCAATCGCCAGACGGTTGAACGCACTCATCAGTGCGACGGCGAAACACAGGTCGGAAATCTCTGCATCGCTGAAGTGCGTTTTCAGGGGCGTGAAATCTTCATCGGGAGCATGGGTGTCCGCGACATTTACCAGGGACTCGGCCCAGGCAAGCGCGGCCCGCTCGCGTTCGCTGAAGTGGGAACTGACCCGCCAGCCTGCCAGGCTATCGAGCTTGACCTGTGGCGTGCCACCCGCACGAAGCGCCGTTGTGTGCATTTCCAGGCAGTACGCGCAGCCGTTGATCTGGGATACCCGCAGGTACACCAGCTCGGCCAGCTCCTTACCCAGATTGCTCTTTTCGAGCGCTTGGCTGGTGGCGATGAGACCTTGGTAGGCCTCGGGAGAAAGAGTTCTGTAAGGCAGGCGTAGTTCGCTCATCTTCGATTTCCTTGTCATATGTTAGGGATTTTAGGAAAATTACGTCCTACCTTACAGGTGCAAGAATTGGAAAAATGACTGGGACATCGAATTTGGATTTGCGGCAGCTCAAGCCGAGTCGGAACTCGGACGCACCGATCTATTTGCAGTTGTATCGGCGCTTTCGGGAGGCGATCGCCGCCGGCAAGCTGCGGCCGGGCGACCGCGTGCCATCGGTGCGTAGCCTCGCCAGCGAACTCAGTCTTGCGCGAGGCACCGTAGAACTGGCTTATCAGATGTTGGCCGGCGAGGGTTATTTCCTGGCACGTGGCCCCGCCGGTACGGTCGTATCCCCGCGCCTGGACACCCTGGGCGAGTCCAGGCGAGCGGCTCCGTCCAAGCCTCATGTACAGCCGCCAGTGCGCCAGCAGACAGCGTCCGATGAGCCTCAACCCTTCCAGTTCGGCCTGCCTGCTCTGGATGCGTTCCCCCGCAAGACGTGGACCCGTCTCGCTGGCCGCAGTTTGCGTGTTCTCGACGCGGCAGCCATGAACTATCCAGACCCCGCCGGCTATGAACCGCTGCGGCACGCCATCGCCACTTACCTGGGCATATCACGTGGCATCGTCTGCTCCCACGAGCAGGTCTTCATCACGGCTGGCTACCGAGGGGCACTGGAACTGGTATGCCGCACTGTGCTGAAAAACGGTGACGAGGGTTGGTACGAAGACCCGGGTTACGTCTATGCCCGGGACTTTCTGCTGCGCATCGGGATGCGCCTGGTCCCGATTCCGGTGGATGAAGAAGGGCTGAGCGTAAGTACCGCGCAGCGACGCGCCGCCCAAGCGCGATTTGCCGTGGTCACGCCCACCCACCAGTGCCCCATGGGCGTTGCGCTGTCCTTGCCTCGGCGACTGGAGCTGCTGAAATGGGCGAGGCAGCGGCAGGCGTGGATCATCGAGGACGACTACGACAGTGAGTTTCGCTACCACGGCCGACCATTGCCCGCCCTGAAAAGCCTGGATCGGGACGAGCGTGTGCTCTACAGCAGTACCTTCAGCAAAGTGTTGTTTCCAGGCCTGCGTCTGGGTTATCTGGTTGTCCCCGAGTCGCACATCGGGCGGTTTCGAGAGTCGGCGAACCATCTGCCCGGCCCAGGTTCGATCTTGCCGCAGGCAACGGTGGCCGAATTCATGGAGCAAGGCCATTTTGCCCGTCACCTCCGCAAAATGCGTTCGCTCTATGCGGAGCGACGGGGCTACCTGGTTGATGCGCTGACTCAGGTGTTCGGAGCGGATCTCAGTATTGCAACGCAAGCAGGCGGAACCCACGTGCTCGCGATGCTGAATGGGCAACGTAGCGACCGCGACTTTGCTGGCGCGGCGCAGGCCCACGGTTTGGCGGTTCAGGCATTGAGCCACTGGCGTATCCGAAAGTCCGCCAAAGGAGGGGTATTGATGGGGTTTGCCAACATTTCCGGGCCGGATAATGCAATGGTGCTTGCTCGCCGCTTGCTAGAGACCACCAAGACTGTATGAGAGCAGTTGATCGGAGCCATGCAATGCGCCGTAAGCGCAGATTCCGGTTAAGGGTCGAAGCTCGATTCCAATAACTTTCAAGCGATGCTTGGGCCGCGCTGCCGCCCGACCTCCCAAGACACACCACCTGCACGCACCGTCGCGGCGATCTGTTGGCCCAATCGCTGTTCAATTACCGGCCGCCACGGCACCAGGCTGAATCCCCTACCGTCATCCAGCATCGCATAGCGCCCGCTGGCGAGCATAATACTGCGTCGGTAAATACCTACCACACGCTGCCCATCGGCCACGGGCCGATGCTCCAGGCCGGTTTCGGCGGCAATGTCTTTTGCAGCCTGCGTCAACTCTCTATTCCGTAAAGTTTTCAGCAGGTTTCGGGCAAGGACTACACGTTTGCCGTGCTTTTCGGCAAGCCCTTGTTCGACCAGAAAATCCGCGCGTTCCCGCATGGCGTGCTTGGCTTCGCTGCCAAAGCCCAAGTCACCCAAGTCGTTACCACCCTTAATCAATTGCTGATCCAGCCAGGTAGCCCCGATCACGCGAGCCTGTCTCTCAATGGGCAGGTGGGATTTTAGTTCCACCGTCACGCCACCCAGGCGCTGCGCGTCGTACTGGCGGCCACGCTCGGGCAAGTCGCCCGGCACCTTCCAGAGCCCTTCGGCCACGCGCTCGACGATACCGGCGCGGCGTAGCGCTTCCAGTCGGCGAACATGGGATGCCACAACGTCTTGCGGGTCGCGTCCCGTGTTGCCCCGGCCTTGTTCGATCACCAGATGATGGTCGGTGCGGTACAGACCATCGTTGGCCAACGCTGCAATGTTGCGGTCAGCCGTGCGCTGCTCAACGGAGCCGCGTACTTCCACCACCGCGCCGGTGGGATAGCTCGCCAACTCATCGCGCGCATTCAGCGCAACGTAATGGGCTTTGCCGTCCACACCATCGACCACCAGGTAGCCGCGATCATGCAGTTCATCCGCCAGCCCCTTGCTGGCGACACGGCCAACAATGGTACGCCCGTGTCTATGATCGTTCTGCCCCGGCTCAAAGACGGCCAGTTCTCGTGACTGGCCACGCATGGCGCGTTGCAGGGTGCGGATGATATCGCCACGTTCACCCAAGGAGCGCAAGGTCTTCTCGGCGTCGGCGTGGATGTCCCAGGTTCCGGGCTGCACCTCGTCCGCCAGGCCCAGGCGCTGCAAGTGTTGCAAACGGCCTATGAGCAGTTGTCTGTGGTGCCTTAGCTGCGAGTCGTTAAAGCGTGCGATCTTTACTTGGTGGTCGTCTCCTGCTTCTCGTTGCAGTGTACGATCCAGGCCCGTCCACCGTTCCTGTTCCACCTCGCGCTGCATGCTCTGCTGGATCTCCAGTTCTGTGCGTGGCCCCAGCCATTCCGTCGCCAGTTCAGCGGCTCGATGGCGGAGGCCATGGGCGATGTAGTCGCCAGCGATGATGAGGTCTTTGCCGGTGTCGTCACGTCCACGCACCGCCAGATGCGTGTGGGGGTTGTCTGTGTTCCAGTGATCCACCGCCACCCAATCTAGCCGCGTACCCAGGTCGGCCTCCACCCGGCTCATCAGGTGACGTGTGTAAGTACGCAAATCATCCAGCTCAACCCCGTCTTCGGGCGAGAGGATAAAGCGGAAATGATGCCGGTCGCCTTGGCAGCGCTCCTTGAAAGCATCGAGATCAGCTTCGTCAATCTGCGACCCGTAGGCTCGGCCTGGCTCACCCTCACGGCCCGCACCATCGCGCTCGATATAGCGCAGGTGTTTCGCCAGCGACTGCGGGCTAGCCCGGCGCTGATTGACCAGCAGGGTTTTGATGGTGACGCGGCGAGAGAACGGCGTCAGGGATTTTCCCGTAAATTGAGCCGCCGTATGGCCACGGCCCAAACGCGAACCGGGGCGCAGGCCGGTGTTGCCCACCGATGTCTGACCCCGTGCCGAGGATTTGCCACCACTGGTCTTCCCCGTCTGCTTGAGGACTTTGGAAACGAAACTCTGACCCTTGCCTCGCTGCTTCGGCGCGCCGGGGTGGAGCCGAAAGTCATCATCACGCTGGTCACTCATAACCACGCCCCTAGCAGAGGGTGGCGTGCTTTGTCGTATGAAGCACGCCGGTATCTCAGCGTTGACGCAGGCTTCATGCATCTCACGGCACGGCGGCGAAGCCGCATCGTGCCGCATCCCCCCCACGTGCAGACTGACGTTGCGGGCCGCCAGGTGCCGCTCCCTTTTGTCTTGCCTTCCGCCTTTGCCCTTCGCTGACGCTCAGGGCGTCGGCGGCCCGGCGGCGCTGCGCTGCTGGCAGCCAGCCCGCTGGGGAACACGCCAATGGCCGTAGGCCGGGCGTGTTCGAGGCAAGACGTCTGCACGTGGGAAGGCAGCGCTAAGTGCGGTGCTCGATACGTAGGATCGGCGCTAGCACTGCACACGCAACGACGTGGTGACGGCCAGTGAATCGACACGCCGGATGGCATGATGAAGCGCAGCGACTCGGCGGCCATCATCGGCGTGTCTCCAACCAAAGCGGATGCGCGATGCCGATCACGTCGGATACATTGACCGGCCCGAAATAGCGACTGTCGAACGACGCCGGATTGGTGATGCTCAACAAGAAGAGTTCACCGGGCTGAAGCTGCCGACAGGCTGACCAGGATGACAGCGGACGGCCTAGCCGATCGGCTGACAATGTTTTCCCGACTGATGCACCGTCGATACGCACCTGGCCTGCGACAATGCAAACGTGCTGTGGTGCGACTGCACCCACACGTTTCAGCAATGGAATGTGGTTTGGCAGGTATCCGCGTTGCGCCGCCAAGATGGCGGCGTCCGGCGGCAAAGTGGTCAGAACGACGCTGCCGACCTCCAGCCGGAGTGGCGACGAACCAGATTGATGTTGCAGCGGATCAAGGCGATACCAGCCTACTGCCACACTGTTGGATGGGTTGTAGATCAGGCGCGGTAGTGGCTGCACAAAAGACGCCCAGGCCAGTGCGGCAAGGCCACAGGCGGACAGAACCGCCAAAACGATGCAGACGCGGTGGCGCGAGCGAGAATGCGGCGCTGCTTGAGGGGAGCCTGACTCGGTGATATGGAGCGTCATGACAATGCCCTCCCGGCCAGCCAGGCGGCATGCCGCTCGGCAGTGTATTCAGGCAGCGGCAAACCCGCAGCGAGTCGGTTGGCTAGCGTACGCCAGTACGCAGGCGACATCGTGGCCGGTGCAATCCCCAAGGCTTCAATAGCGTCGATGCATGCCAGCACCGTGCGCACAGCATGGTCGCCTTCAGTATGCAGCAACAGTCGCGCGCCGGGCTGCACGCCGGGGATGCGCTGCATGACATCCCGTGGCAGACCAGCCTGCATTACCATCAGTTGCCAACGCACCGTGCCGTAGTCGTTCGTCTGCCAGCGAATGCGGCAGAATATGGCACCCGGCAGGAACACCGCCACGCGTCGCCACCGGTCGAACCGAACGACGCGCGCGGGTTCACCAAAGCGTAGGTAAAGCTTGAAGCGGGATTCGAAATAGGCCAGAAAGACGCGCGTCAACGGTGCGCCATCGTTCTGACCGGAGAACGTGGCAAGCGGTGGCGGCAATGCTGTCGTCGTCGCCGAAGACTGTGTGTTCATGATGGATTCTCCGGGAACTCGCGTTCCAGCAACGCGCGCAGCAACTCGGCCACGGTCACGCCCTGCGTGAAGGCCAACACTTTGATGCGTGCCCGCATGGCGGGTGTGATGTCGAGGGTCAATCGGGCGGTGTAGAGGTCGCCTTTGTTGACAGCATCGGCGTCGCCCTGGCGAATCCATGCCTCCGCCTGTGGATTGGCGGGCGGACGCGCACCGATGCCGATGCGTTTGCTGTGTGTCTTGCTCATAACGGCCACCGCAACAGTTCATCCACCAACGCCGTGATTTCACGAGCAGCGAGGCTGTCTGGTGCTATTTCACGTGCCAGGCGACCAGCGGCCACGCTATCGGCAAAGACGATGCGCTGGCGTACCTCGGCGCGCAGTGCGGGCAGCGGTTGTTCCACGAGGGCCTGACGGGCTTCACGCCCGATCACGGTGGTACTGACCCGCCGGTTGATGGCGAACGCCGCCATGAGCTGCGGGCGGAACACCTGGGCCTCGCGAACCAGCGCCACCATCTCAGCACTGGCCCACAGATCGTAGGGACTGGGTTGTACCGGAATCAGTACACGCTCAGCGGCCAACAGTGCGGAGCGCGCCAGAGCGGCGATCCTGGGTGGCCCGTCGATGATGACGTGATCGGCCCTTCGGGCGAGTTCTGGGGCCTCCTGGTGCAGGGTTTCGCGGGCGAGCCCGACGGCACTGAACAGCCGGGGCAAGCCTTGTTGGCTTCGGCGCTGCGTCCAGTCCAGCGACGAGCCCTGCGGGTCTGCATCCAGCAAGATGACGTTCTGACCACGCAGTGCGAGTTCGCCGGCAATGTGAGTGGCCAGCGTGGTCTTGCCCACGCCGCCTTTTTGATTGAGTAACGCGACAATCATGGCATCACCCTCCCTGACGGAAAGTGACCCCATGAGCGGCCTGGAAAACGCACTAACTGTTGCGGACTGGCGGTTATCCACCGCCGTAATAGCTGTTTATTATTATTGGTTAGATAAGATTTTAAGTTAGATATTAAGTTAAGAGCCGGAAAAAACCTTCCTGTTCTTGGGCTTATCTGCGATTTGCGCGCCTGATAGCACGATACCGCTGCGCCTGATAGCACGAGTCTCAGCGCGCCCGATAGCACGAGCCCATTC
Source organism: Marinobacter sp. ES-1 (assembly GCF_000475255.1). Taxonomy (NCBI): domain Bacteria; kingdom Pseudomonadati; phylum Pseudomonadota; class Gammaproteobacteria; order Pseudomonadales; family Marinobacteraceae; genus Marinobacter; species Marinobacter sp. ES-1. The sequence goes on along the minus strand of NZ_AXBV01000053.1, from coordinate 9,300 downwards.
ACAGCTTGTTCTGCCACTATCCTCTGACTTATCCCCGTGCCGTTTGCGGCACGGGCCGAAAGAAAAGCATCTCCGGTTCGCCGGGCCAACGTGCGATGGACAACTCGTAACCGGGCAGTGACTGCTTCACCACCAGCCTGCGCAGATCGCGGGCAAAATCGCGCGGCTGCGCCAGGCTGCCGGACTTGCGATACAGGTAAGGAATATCGAACTGCCAACCGTTTGCCTGACGACCGCCATGCTTGCGCACCAGCCGGTACAGCCAGCGCTCGATGCCGCCGGTGAGCCGGAAATACGTCGGGTCTATAGTGAGCACCAGGGCAGCATCCATGACACCCGCATAGAACCAGTCCGGCAGGATCAGCTCGATGCCCAGCGGCTTGCCGTTGGCATCGGCCAGTTCTTTCCACTCGTTGATCCAGGAAAATCGGTGCAGGCGCCGCCCGGTGCTCTCGCGAATGGAGGTGGCCACCGTGGTCGATTGCAGCCGGTCGAGTGCGGCCTTGAGGCGCTGGTAGTCGCGCAATGAGGTACCGCGCCGGATGAAACGCAGGATCTCGTAGGGCGTGGCCTGCATCCGGCGTGACGGCTGGATGCCCGCATCGCGGGCTTCCACGATCTGGCTGGCGGCCCAGATCAGAATGTCGGCGTCCCAAATGGTGGCGATGCCGTGTTCCTGGGTGCCTTCGACGCGAAGGGTGATATTGCCACTGCGAAAGTCGATCGGCGCGATACGACGCGACTTGGCCAATGAGAAGAACGGATAGGCCATCAGGTCCTGAGCATCGCGCGGCGCCATGTCCTCGCCCGGCAGTGCGCGGAACAGATCGAGCTGTTCCCGCTGCGCAGGCTGCTGCCGAGACGGCAGCGATGAGTTGGGCATGACGATGGCCACCGACACACTGCCGATCAGCGGCCATCACGGTAGTCACCCGCGTGGCGTTCGGCGTATTCGGGATCGGACGTGGCCTCATAACTGCGCGCATCGGCCCAGGCATCGAGATCAGCCACGGCGTACATGACGCGACGGCCGAACTTGCGAAACTTGGGGCCACCACCAATCACGCGCTGTTTTTCCAGTGTGCGCGGCGACAAGCGTAGATACTCGGCGGCTTCGTCATTGGTCAGGTAGCGTTGGGGCTGCGCGGGCGTATCAGTTGCGGCGGCAGCGGGCCGCGAGGGAGCAGGTCGCATGGTGGGCACCTCCATCGGTTGCAAACGTCCGGCCACACCGCGTGACCGGATGGAGGCAGTCTCAGATAAGGCAGGACGTTTGCTCAGGGACGTTTTACAGACACCGCCGCGCGTCCCTGCTCAACAGGTGGAAGTTGTGCTAGGTGGCGATAGCCGCTCTGCATCAACCTATTGCCCCGGCGAACCAGACGGCGCACGCGGGCACGCAAGGCGCTGTCGGCGTGCCAGTCGGCCGCGACTGCATCAGTACCGAACAGCCCTTCGGCCACTTCGCGCAAGGACGCACCCGCCAGGGTCGCGTCGAGCGCCTGCAAGGTATGCAGTTCCAATAAGCTCGTGAGAGAGGGCCGTGGTCGAGCCACCGCCACAAGGGACGTGCCGGTGGCAGTGGCCAACTGCTTCAGGGAAGCCGACAGCGCCTGACAATGTGCCTGGGAGGCGTCGCTTGCCCGCACGGCATATGCGTAAGCCATGCCATCGGCCAGATCTGGTGCCAACGCGAAGCGCAGGCAGCCACCCGCCCAGCGGCTGACCAACAACAAACGCTGGCCATCGTGGATCAAGTGCTTGCGGCCAGGAAGCTGCCACAACGTGAAGGCCACCGCCTTCGGTGGCGGATCGGCATCTGGGTGGAGTTGCAGCACGGCATCATGGTCGGGAAACCACACGGGGTGCGCGTCGCGCGCATCCAGGGTCGGGTTTTCCAGCAGGCGCAGCCCCCAGCGTTGTGCCGCGTCAGATCGACGGCGACGGCGCCAGTCCCGGCGGTAATCCGGGTGTCGGCGCAGATACTCCCAGGCCAGCGCCGGGTCATCCAGGTGCAGGACGTAGAGATAGGCCGCCGTCGGATACCAAGACGGGGCGCAGGGATCAGCCATGGCGCAACCTCCCTCGGCTTGAGGTACGTCGCCACGGCCAAAAGGTACGCTATGGAGCGATCATCGAATCGTCATGGATGAAACGGTATCATTGTCAGCGTCAAGACCGATTGGCTCCGGTGCGTTGCGGTTTTCGTCCGAATGCGACAGCGGCTCGCCCCAAAATGGCGTGCCGTATTGGCCAGCCTGCCAAAATCCGCGTCGCGCATCATGACTGTTTCGAGCAGCTATGCACTGCGTCGGTGCATGGTTGCTTATCCAGACCCTGTCGGTCTGAAGTCAGACCTAAAAAGACACAGTGGGCCGCCACTAACGTGGCGGTTCAGTCGGTCATTGACCCATTTTCCTCGGCCAGCCGCAGGTATTCCGATAGTCGCCGCACCGGCTGAAAGTAACGATCACGCATCACAGGCTGTCCCTGCGGCCCGACGATGGACGCCAGATCGGACAATTTCACCATCCCCAACTCAGGCATACCGATGCCCAGGTCGATCAGGCCGTGGGCGGTGTCGCCATCGGCAGGGTCGAGCGAGGCCAGCAGCCAGGTGGCGTGCGCATCCGGGGTGAATAAGCGCACAACGGGCACCGGGTCGGCCTCCTGATTGTTGGCAAGCAGTTGCGCCCGCTCCGCATCAGTGACGAGTGCAGTCATGGCCGCGCATCCACCACAAAGGCACTGAACCGCAGAACTGCATCAGCGTTTGTGTACAAACATACGCAAGCGCACTCCCTCAATTCCACGAAAACGTAGAAGTGTGAAAGCGCATTGGCGTCTATCAGCAAAGGCACGAATACGGCTCTCCGGATGGCACATGATCCGCAAAAGCGGATTTCCGTAAAGGCACGAAAACACAGAGCAATACCAAATGAACACTATAGATTGTAGCCCTATAGGGCGCAATAGGCTGTCATCTTGGTTTTTGAGGGGAAACCATTGGTGGCAAAACAGTACTCATTGGCGAAGGCATTGAAGGCCGTCAGAAAGGCGCGTGGCTTGAGCCAGGAAGCCTTCTCTGACGTGTCCAGCCGTACCTACATGAGTACTCTGGAGCGCGATCTGAAAAGCCCGACCCTCAGCAAGCTGGCAGAGCTGTGTGAGGTGATGGAGGTGCATCCGCTTACGTTGTTGACGTTGGCCTACAGTGGTGACAATCCGCATAAGGTTGATCAACTTCTCCAGCAGATACAGCTCGAACTGCGTGAAATCATTAACGATGCAAAAAGTTAGCTTCAAACAGGCTAATGATGAGCCATAACTTGGTTGTTGTCTGTTACTTAGTGATCGCTGTCGTGAAATGCCATATAAAAACAGAGGAATAACGCGTCACATGAAACTACAGAGCATCCGGCTATTCAGCTTTCAGTCGTTTGGGCCGGAGCCCACTGAACTGACCCTCAACGACATCACCTATCTGATCGGCCCGAACGGTTCAGGCAAGACGGCAGCACTTCAGGCGCTGTGCCGCTTGTTTGCCTTCGATCCCTCGCTACGGCGCATCCGGCGGTCAGATTTCCACGTTCCCTATGACGAAGAGGACGTTCCTGAAGAACGGCAGCTTTGGATCGAAGCCGACTTTATCTTTCCCGAACTTGAAGATGACGATGATGTCGCAACGATAGCTCCTCATTTCGGCCATATGCGGCTGGACTCCGCCGATGGTCCACCCCGTGTCCGATATCGCCTGGACGCCACGATGGGCGTGGATGGTGACATCGAGGAAACCCTGGTTCATGTATTGGATCTCGATGCCGATGGTTCTCCTCTCACGACAGCACAAGTTACGCGAGCGGAACGCAATCATGTGCAGGTTCACTACTTACCTGCAAGACGAGATCCCGCTGATCACATCGCCTACAGCGCCAATGCTCTGCTTGGCCGCATGCTGCGTGCCGTAAACTGGGAGAATGAGCGAGAAGAAATCAAAGGCTTCACAGACAAAATCAGTGAAAGCCTCGCGGGCAACCCATCAATCGCAACTCTGAGCGAGAGCCTGCAGACAACCTGGAGCACCTTGCATAAAGGCAGCTTCTTCGCCGACCCTCAAATCACCTTCGTCGCATCCGAGATCGAAGCCTTATTACGGCACCTGTCCGTTTCGTTTTCTCCTGGGCATGACGAAGAATTGGTCGATTTTTCCAGGCTGAGTGATGGCCAGAAGTCCATGCTCTATCTGTCACTGGTGCTTTCGGCTCAATCAATCGGGCGTGCGGTGCTTGCCGGTGACGATGATACCTTCGACCCGGATAAGTTGCGTCCCCCGGTGTTTACGATCGTCGCCCTTGAAGAGCCTGAGAACAGTCTCTCACCTCACTATTTGGGAAGAATCGTGAATGCTCTGGCCACTATGACGAGTAACGAAGATGCCCAAGCCCTGATCGCCACCCATGCACCTTCCATGCTTCGGCGAGTCAATCCTAGGCACATACGCTATTTGCGGCTCACCAGTGAGCGAACTACCAAGACCACACGCATTCGCTTGCCAAAAAGGACAGATGAAGCCCACAAGTTTGTCCGCGAAGCCGTTCAAGCATATCCCGAAATCTACTTTTCCCGGTTGGTCATCCTTGGAGAAGGTGATAGCGAGGAAATCGTTCTGCCTCGTATCCTGCGCGCCAAAGGTATTCCAGTCGATGAGTCTGCTGTGACCGTTGCGCCCCTGGGCGGTCGCCATGTCAATCACTTCTGGTGCCTGCTCTCGGCCCTTGAAATCCCCTATCTCACATTGCTCGATTTGGATGTCGCCCGACATCAAGGAGGATGGGGGCGGTTCAAATATGCCAATGATCAGCTATTGGCATACCACCCCGAAGATGTTCTGCCTAAAGATCACAATATTCCCGCTTGGAACTCAGATAAATATAGGGTTCGAGAGTACCCTGGCTATATCGAAGCCTTTGAAGAGCGTGGCGTCTTCTTCTCCTATCCGATGGACCTCGACTTCGCGATGTTACTCTCGTTTCCCGATGAGTACGGTGTCGAGCCTAATCCGCCGAGTGAGGCCACGGTCAAAGCCGTTCTCGGCAATAGCCATTTCGACGCGGCACAGTACGATGACGATGAGCGCGCACTTTTCAAGACCTATCACAAGCGTTTCAAGCTAGGCAGCAAGCCAGCGGCCCATATCGATGCACTGGCCCAATTGAGTGACGAGGAACTTCGCGACGACATGCCTGAATCACTAGCGCGACTGGCGAATGCGGTAATCGCCAAGCTGGAGGAATTGCCTGAATGATCGCCGTAGGTGATTGGCAACCGGCGGATGGGCTGACGCTCGAACCCAATGCCTTGCGTGCCGCACGGGAAACAGAGCGTTGTCTTGCGCTGACAGCCGGGCCAGGTGCAGGCAAAACAGAAATGCTTGCACAGCGCGCCGACTTTCTGTTGCGCACAGGAACCTGTCGCTACCCGAAACGGATACTGGCCATCTCATTCAAGGTCGATGCCAGCAAAAACCTGAAGGAGCGCGTGCAACGCCGTTGTGGTTCCGATCTGGCAGCACGTTTCGACAGCTACACCTTCCATGCTTTCGCCAAGCGGATCATCGACCGTTTCCGGCCGGTGCTGACCGGACGGGATGCCCTCGACGTCAACTACCAAATCGGCGACCGGAGAGTGACACGACGGCAGATCGAATTCAGCGACCTGGTGCCCCTGGCCATCCAGATACTCAATACATCCGTCGTGGCCCGCAACGCCGTCCGTCAGACCTACAGCGATGTCTTTCTGGACGAATTCCAGGATTGCACCGACCAGCAATACGCGCTGGTGAAACTCGCGTTCCAGGGCACGGCTATCCGTCTGACGGCAGTCGGCGACACCAAGCAAAAGATCATGGGATGGGCAGGTGCGCTTGATGGCATCTTCCAAACCTTCGCAGCGGACTTTGCTGCTGAACCACTCAATATGTATCGCAACTTCCGCTCTAAGCCTCGCCTGCTGCGTATGCAGAACGAAATCATTAAGGTGATGGACCCCACCTCCGTCATGCCTGATGAACAACTCGCAGGTGAGGAAGGTCAGATATTCGCATGGCAATTTCCAAATAGTCAGGAAGAAGCCGAGTATCTGGCAGACTCAATCAATACATGGATCAACCATGAGCAGCTTCCACCTTCGGAAATCGCAATCCTGATCGTCCGGCAACCTGACCTCTATGGCGACCACCTAATTCAAGCGTTGGAGCAGCGGCGCATTCCCTTTCGCAATGAGCAACAACTCCAAGATATCTCTGTCGAGCCAGCCGCAAGGCTTATCGTCGATTATCTGTCCATTCTATATGGGCAGCGAGAACCAAAAGCCTGGATTCGATTGATGGCACAACTCATCCCTTTCGCTGACGATGATGCACAGTCCAGCGTGCGAAGAGATTTCCAGAACTTTATTGCTGGTCAGAGGAAAAGTGTCGTACAGAGCGTACTATTAGGTGAACCATTTGCGGACTGGTGGGATTTTGTTCGCGCCTTCTTAAGCAAAGTGGGCATCGAGACTCTGTCTGCACTTTCCCATGATTACGAGTCAAAAGCGAGACTAGTGCAAGTCGTCAACGACACCAAGACCCGCGTAGATGAACTATTAAAGTCGGAACCCAATTTGCCCAAGGCACTGGAGCGTTTTTCCGACGATCAGGCTGTGCGTCTTTTGACCATCCACAAGAGCAAGGGGCTCGAATTCGATACGGTTGTCATTCTTGGCGTTGAAAATCAGTCTTTCTGGGGGGAGGAAGATGCGGAGCGTTGTGCTTTTTTTGTTGGCGTTTCCCGGGCCAAGAAACGGTTGATGTTGACCGTTAGTGATCGTCGAGACACCCCACCATCCAACCCTCGCAGATGGAAGGAAAACAGGACGTCTCACTCTGAATTTTTAGGCTATGCCATGCCTTTTCTCAGCCTTGGTCGGTAGTCTCGGAATACTACAGAGTACGCTGATAGCGCTGGCGTATACCGGCAATGGCGAGCGCAAGGCCGATCAGTTGCTGGAACAGGCTAGGCAAGCATTGGAAGCGATTGCCAGAAATAATTTTGATTGACTGCACACGAACAGAAGCGGACTGTCATGGTTCGCAGAAACCACTGAGTAGTTGATGTTGTTTTGTGTAGTGCGATACAAGGGCGCCCAAAAAGACAGGATATATCAATATGAATGTGGTGGAAATTCTGCAAAATCTGCAAGTTCTGTGTAACCAGTTCAGCGGCCATCATAATGACTGGGTACACCTTAAGAGTCAAAGTGAGTTCGTGTTTGACGTGAACCACAGTTCACCAATAAGAGACATGTATGCGGAGGGCGGCGGTTGCGCCCTTTACTTAAAGGGGAGTCTCGATACCTCACATGTAAACAAGTCAATGCTTATAGATGAGTATGTGTCGAACGTAAGGAAATCAATTCCTCCAGAGCAGGATTACAACTCCATAGGCCAGGCTGCTCAGCAAGATTTCGAAGAAAACTACCAGGAGAATTACACCGTCCGCTGTATGCTCAGGCTGTATTGGGAGCAATGGGAAACTATTAAGCGTGTAGAGCAATTTTTAAGCGTATTGATAGCCACCTCAGCATACCAACCTCTAGTTAGGTCATCACCCATTCAGGCGATCCAGCAATATATCAAGAACTGGGAGCAAAACGCGCAGCTCCATAAGGGGCTTGATGAGAATGCATTGCGCTCGCAGCTCGTGGTGGCACTTCAACGTGCAGGTTTTCAAGCTGGCGCTGAAACGCATGCGTATCAAGGACATGCGGATATCGTGGTGAGCAAGCCATTAGCCATGGGTTTTGCCAATAACGGCTATCAGTTAGTAGCCGAATGCAAGATTTGGAGAGGCCCAGCCGCACTTTTTGATGCGTTGTCGCAGCTATGCCAATATGTCACACCCAATGACAGTCATGCGGCCCTGATTGTCTTTGTAAATGATGGCTCGTTCATTGATATATGCAGCAAAGCTGCACAGCAGCTCAGTGAGCATCCATCATGCAGTGCATATTCAACTGGATTGGACTGTATAGAGTATTCTTTGAAGCCGGTTCAAAACCCAGCATCGGAAATCCCAGCAACGTTGCTGTTGTGCAACCTCACAACACCTCGATACTCACGTTGAAGTAAAAACCATTCACAAAATGGTTGGCCAGAACGATTTTCATCTTTCTCTAATGTACTGAGTCGGATACGTAGACTCTCAAAGAGTCCGCTCCGAATCGTGAACACTTGCAACCCTGTCCCAGCCATAGGGCGCCCCGCCACCAAGGCGGGGCGATGGAGGCGGCGGTCACGCCGTCTGTGGCTTGCTGCGCGACCAGATCAGGTCGTGCGTGCCGTCCTCGCTCTCGATCAGGCGAGCGTAAACCGGAGCCGGGAACGAAGGGTCGTCGACGGTAACGGACAGGTAGTCCCGCCCGGCCTCGCTGGTTTTCTTCCACGCCGCGCCGATGTCGTGCCCAGCGGCCTGGAGGCGAAAGTCTGGAGCATTCTCGCTGTCGCCCTTGTCGTTGGGCACCAGCTTGACCTTGACGTTGAGCGTCAGGGTGCGAAGAGTGCCGGTGAAACCGTCTTTGTCTGCGGTAAAAGAGCCGATGTTGGCCATGGTGTTTCTCCTTTCGGGTTAAACAAGGTTCGCGCCCATCGCGTCCTTGTTGTGATCCGAGCGGCGGGGGACGGGCTGGCTGCACCGCTTGCGGTCGCAACGTAGTGAAGAACCGGAAGGCGCAAACAATTTGCCGCGCGAGGAATGCGCCCAGCGCAGGGGAAATTGTTTGCGCCGCACGGTTGCAGTCATAAAGCCCGAGGCGCAGCCGGGCCATCGCCAGGATTCACAACGACACAAGGACGCCTTGGGCCGAACCGCTCCGAAAGGAGACCTGGACAATTCGGCATTTCCGCGTGACGCCTGCACCGGCTTGCGCCCTGACGCGAACCAGGTCAAAGCCCCGACGATAAGGTCAGAGCGTCCCTCCTGCAGCTCGCGGCCACATGCTTGAGGAGTGGTGTGGAAGCTCCATAGAAGCGAGGCCGGGCGGCGTGTCGGTGAACTGCCTTTCGTGACGTGATTGCGCTGAACCGCCAGCGTCGGGGACGGCACGCTTCCGCACAACCTGCCACAGCAAGCCGGGGCGTAGTCGGTGCATTGCCATTGCGGTAACGGACCTCGGAGCAAGATAGGCAAGCGGAGCGCGCAGCGCCGCAGGTGCGAAGACGTGAGGGATTGACGCCGAATGGTAAGCGTCCGCCCATCACAC